>NZ_JAOCLC010000021.1:0-68505 GCF_029845105.1 Stenotrophomonas sp. GD03654
GCCGAGGCATGCCTCGGGCCCATGCCGCGGACGGTCCCGCAGCGCCTGCCCCTGCAGCCAGCCCCCAGCAGACAGGAACGCGCCGCTCTTCAATCCACCTACCCCGCTAGAATGTGCGCATGAAAGCCCTGCACTCCCTGTTCCTCGCCGCCGCCCTCGCGCCGGCCCTGCTGACCCTGTCCGCCCCCGCCCATGCCTGGGGTGCGCAAGGCCACCGCCTTGTCGCCGAAGTCGCCGACGCCCGCCTCACCCCCACCGCCCGCGCCGAAGTGGACCGCCTGTTGGCCACCGAACCGGACGCCACCCTGGCCAGCATCGCGCCGTGGGCCGACCAGCTGCGCGCCAAGGACCCGGGCCTGGGCCGTCGCTCGGCCGGCTGGCACTACGTCAACATCGCCGAAGACAACTGCCATTACGAAGCACCGAAGCACTGCAGGAACGGCAACTGCATCGTCGAGGCATTGAAGGCGCAGAGTGCCATCCTCGGCGACCGCAACCTGACCGACGGCGAGCGCTTGCAGGCGCTGAAGTTCGTCGTGCACCTGGTCGGCGACATCCATCAGCCGATGCACGCCGGCTACGCCCACGACAAGGGCGGCAACGATTTCCAGCTGCAGTTCGGCAACCGCGGCACCAACCTGCACTCGCTGTGGGACAGCGGCATGCTCAACACCCGCAAGCTGGACGATGCGGGCTATCTGCCGCTGCTGCAGAGCCAGCGCGCGCCGAAGCTGGCGCGCCAGTCCAACCCGCAGCGCGACCCGCAGACGTGGGCCGAGGCCAGCTGCCGCATCCCCATGCAAGCTGGCGTTTATCCGGCCACGCGTAAAATCGGTGACGAATACACCGAGCGCTACCGGCCGCTGGCCGAAGCGCAGCTGCGACTGGCCGGTGAAAACCTGGCGCAGTTGCTGAACCGCGTGCTCGGCGCGCGCTGAGGAGAGCTCCGATGTCGGTCCAGGTGCAGTCGTTCTTCCACCGTGACAGCAACACCTTCAGCTACCTGGTCAGCGACCCGGCCAGTAGCGAGGCAGCGCTGATCGACCCGGTCCTGGACTACGACCCGGATACCGACGCCAGCAGTGAAGCGCCGCTGCATGGCGCGTTGCAGGCCATCGAGCAACAAGGCCTGCAG
Organism: Stenotrophomonas sp. GD03654; assembly: GCF_029845105.1. Taxonomy (NCBI): domain Bacteria; kingdom Pseudomonadati; phylum Pseudomonadota; class Gammaproteobacteria; order Lysobacterales; family Lysobacteraceae; genus Stenotrophomonas; species Stenotrophomonas sp. GD03654. Next base: position 1,136 of record NZ_JAOCLC010000021.1, read on the forward strand.
TTGCGCTGGCTGCTGGAAACCCATGCCCACGCTGACCATGTGTCGGCCGGGCGCCGCCTGAAGCGTCGCTTCCCGCAGGCCACGCTGGCCATCGGCGAAGGCATCCGCGCGGTACAGGCAACGTTTGCACCACGCTATGGCCTGCAGCTTCCTGCCGCAGATGAAATCTTCGATCACCTGTTCAGCGACGGCGAAACCTTCGCTCTGGGCGAACTACGCTGTCAGGTGATCGCCGTACCCGGCCATACCAGCGACAGCATTGCCTATCTGATCGACGATGCGTTGTTCACCGGTGACTCGCTGTTCATGCCCGACGGTGGCACTGCCCGCTGCGATTTCCCGGGCGGCGATGCCGCGCAGCTGTACCGCTCGATCCAGCGCCTGCTGGCCCTGCCCGATGCAACGCGCGTGTTTGTCTGCCACGACTATGGCCCGGGTGGCCGCGGCTTCGCCAACGAAACCACCGTCGGCGAACAGCGCGCGCACAACATCCACGTGCACGACGGTGTGGCCGAGGCGGAATTCGTCAGCGTGCGACAGGCCCGCGATGCCACGCTGGAAGAACCGAAACTGATGCAGCCGGCGGTGAAGGCCAACATCCAGGGCGGGGCCTGAGGCGCCGCGCGGTACCCGCCGGGCAAGGCCCGGCGCTACCGTTCCGTCGGGAATCAGCCCTGTTCACTTCCCCTGCGTGCGCACCACATGCTGGCCCTTCACGACCTCGAAGGTGAAAGCGTACTGCAGGGTGACAGCCACCGGTTCGACCCGCTCGGCACTGCGGCAGTCGCCGCGATCAGCCGGCACCTTGCCCGGTGCGAAGTGGCAGACCGCGGCAGACGAGTACTTCCACATGGCAACCGCCTCCTGCGCTGCCTGCAGCAAGGGCGCATTCTCCGGTGCCTCACCCGCACTGCATTCGCTGCGGTCGGTCAGCGGGATGCTGCGCTCAACGCTGCCCTGCGCATCCACCACCACCTGCAGGCAGACCGTAGTCGGCGGCAGCGAGGTGCGTGGATCACGCTCGCCCACTACCGGATCCGGTGCCGTATGCAGCTGCGGCATGCGGTAGCCTTCGCTGGCGGCCAGCGTGTAGCGCTGGATCTGGCCGGTCCCTCCCCCCGCATCGGGCCGCAGGCGCTGGTGACCGACATTTTCGCTGCGGGTATCGACCGTGGTCAGGCGATCCTGGGTTGCACACCCCACCAGCAGCGCCGCCATCATCAACAGCGGCGCGGACTTCACTTCGCGTCCTCGGTGTCATCCATGGCGAAGGTGATCGGAATCTTCACCGCCCCTGCAACCGGCTGGCCATGCTTCACCGCCGGCCGATAGGTCCAGCTGCGTGCGGCGGCGATCGACACCGCATCGAACACGCCCGGGTTGGTGGCACTGAGCACCTGGACATCAGTGGGATGCCCTTGGGCGTCCACTTCCACGCGCAGGTTCACTACGCCCACCTGGCGCTGCTCGACCGCGGACTTCGGGTAGGACGGTGGCGGCATCTTGTCGACCTGGATCTCCCGATCCATGACGGGCCCTGCCGGGCCTCCCGCCGTACCGCCCTGGCTGGCCCACGCCACCGCTCCCATTCCCAGACACAACCCGACCACCAGTACCTGCCCCGACACCCACGGCAATGCCTTCCGCTTGGACTGCTTCAACATGGCGATACGCTCCTTCAACACGGGTTGGCCGCGCCAATGGCAGACCGCGGGCGCAACCGGGTGGACCAGCTGCGCCTTCAGCAGCGTGCTGGCGTAGAGGCCGCGCAGCGCAGGCTGCGGGGCCATGGTGCGGGCATCACAGGCCAGCTCCTGATCGCGCAGGAAGCGGCGTGCAGCCCACGGCACCAGCGGGTGGAACCAGAACGCCGCGCGCATCAGCAGCAGCGCGCCGTTGGCCCAGTGATCGCCGTTGCGACGGTGGTTGCGCTCATGCTGCAGGATCAGGCCCTGCTCCTGTGCACTGAACTGCTGATCGAATTCCGGGCCGACCACGATGCGCGGCCGCCACAGGCCCACCAGCGCGGGCAGGCCTGGATCGCCGCTGGCCTGCCAGCTTCCATCGGTGCGCAGCTTCAGTGGCCCCATGCGCCGTTCGAAACGACGCTGCGCGCGCAAGTCGCGCAGCAGGCAGATACCCGCGCCCAGTGCCCACAGCGTGAACAACAGCCCGGCCCATGAAAGCCAATGCCCGGCCACGCTATCAAGGGCACCGGGCATCACTTTCAGCGGCAGCGTGGGCACCTGCTGCAACAGCGCAGCCTGCGGCAATGGCAGCAGCAAGGCCACCAGCAGCATCGGCAACAACCACCAGCTGCGATAGGCCAGTCCCGCGCCGCCCAATCGCACCAGCAATGGCCGCATCACCGCCAGCAGGACCACGCCCACCGCCAGCCACAGGCTGGCCCGCCACAGTCCGTCGAGCAGCTCAGTCATGGTCCAGCTCCTGGATGAGCTTCTTCAGTTCGGCGATGTCCTGCGCGCTCAACTGGCCACGTTCGCTGAAGTGCGCGACCAGCGGCGCCACGCGCCCTTCAAAGACTCGCCCGATGAAATCCTGGCTCTGCGCCTCCACCCAGGCCTGGCGCTGCAGCAGCGGCCGGTACAGGTAGCGCCGTCCATCACGTTCGGCGGCGATCGCGCCCTTGGTCAGCAGGCGGTTGAGCAAGGTCTTGATGGTCGGCTCGGCCCAGTCGCGGTGGGCCAGCGCGGCGACCACTTCGTCGGCGCTACGCGGTGCCTGCTGCCACAGCACCTCCATCACAACGGCTTCGGCTTCGCTGATCGGGGTCATGGTTTACATCCGTAATCGACGATTCGATTACGCGCGTAATCGAATCGCCTGTCAAGCCTCTCGACTCCAGGTTCATCGAATCTGCGCCAGCATCGGTTCCTCCCGCCCCAGGCCCCGGATGAAAGCGCTGCGCAAGAAGGATTTCCCGGTCGAGCAGGCCCGCCGCTTCCTCGAACCCGGCCCGATCGTGCTGGTTAGCACGGCTTGGGGCGGCCAGCGCAACCTGATGACGATGGGCTGGCATATGGTGATGGGCTTCTCGCCTTCGCTGGTCGCCACCTACCTGTGGAACGAAAACCACAGCCATGCGCTGGCCCGTGGCAGCGGCGAGTGCGTGATCAACGTGCCCGGCGTGGAGCTGCTCGATACCGTGGTGGACATCGGCAACTGCAGCGGCCGCGAGGTCGACAAGTTCGCCCGTTTCGGTCTCGACGCATTGCCCGCGCGCGAGGTCGGCGCGCCGCTGGTCGGCCAATGTCATTCGTGCTTCGAATGCCGCTTGTACGACGACAGCCAGGTGGCGTCGAGCAACCTGTTCATCTGGGAAATCGTGCGCGCCCACGTCGCGCCCCGGCCAAAGCTGCCGCGCACGGTGCATTACCGGGGCGATGGGCAGTTCATGGTGTCAGGCGCGGAAGTCTCGCGTCGACGGCGGTTCAAGCCCGACATGCTGTAATGCCAGCACTCCCCCACACGCAGGACCGCCGCGCATGACCGAACACCTCACCGACCTGGACGCCGCTGTCGACTGGTTGTTTGCGCGCGTGGACGGGCCGCTGCGGATCGGGGCACCGCTGGCACTGGGCAAGCCACACCGGCTGCTCAATGCCCTCTACGCACGCGTCGAGCACGACCATTCGCGGCCGCTGCAGCTGTATACCGCGCTGTCGCTGAATCCGCCGAAGGCGCGGGGCAACGGCCTGGAAGCGCGCTTCCTGGCGCCGTTCGCGCAGCGCCATTTCGGCGACGACTTCCCGCGCCTGGCTTATGCCGATGCGATCGCGCGCGACGCGTTGCCGGCACATGTGCAGGTGGAAGAGTTCTACATGCAATCCGGCGCCCTGCTCGGGTCGCGGCAGGCGCAATCCAGCTATACCAGCCTGAACTACACCCACGCCGCCGATGCGGTGGCGCAGCGCGCGCCGCAGGTGATCGTGCAGAAGGTGGCGATGCGGCCCGATGACCGCCGGCTCTCGTTGTCTTGCAACAACGACATCACCCAGGACACGCTGGATGCGATGACCGCGCGCGGGCTGCCGCGCCCGTTGCTGATCGCCGAGATCGACCCGCAGCTGCCCTATCTGGGCGGCTCGGCGACGGTCGATGTGTCGTTCTTCGATCTGGTGATCACCCCGCCACCGCCGTACCCGGCGTTGTTCGGCCTGCCGCGGCAACCAGTTGGCGATGCTGACTACGCCATTGGCCTGTACGCCAGCACGCTGGTGCGCGATGGCGGCACCCTGCAGATTGGCATCGGCACGCTGGCCGATGCGCTCAGCCATGCGCTGGTGCTGCGCCACACCGACAACGCCCGCTACCGCCGCGTACTGCACGCGCTGGACCCGCAGCTGGCCAGCCACCCGCTGGTGCAGGAAATCGGCGGACTGGATCCGTTCGAGGTGGGCCTGTACGGCTGCAGCGAGATGCTCAACGAGGGCTTCCGCCGGCTGGTGCAGACCGGGGTGATCAAGCGCAAGGTGCACGACGACCTGGCGCTGATGCAGCGCATTGAAAATGGCAGCACGCTGTCCATCGATCACGCCACCCTGGCCGCCGAGGGCGAGTACCTGCATGGCGCGTTCTACCTGGGCTCGCCGGAATTCTACGAGTGGCTGCGCACATTGCCGGAAGACGAGTGCCGCGCGATCGGCATGCGCCGGATCAGCGAGATCAACCAGCTGTACGGCGGCAACGAAACGTTGGAACGCCTGCAGCGCCGGCACGCGCGCTTCTTCAACTCCTGCATGATGGCCACCGCGCTGGGTGCGGCGGTGTCGGATGCGCTGGACGACGGACGCGTAGTGTCCGGCGTAGGCGGCCAGTACAACTTCGTGGCGATGGCACATGCGCTGCCGGAAGCGCGCAGCGTGCTGATGTTCCGCGCCGCGCGCGATGACAAGGGCCAGCGCGAATCCAACGTTCGCTGGAACTACGGGCATACCACCATCCCGCGCCACCTGCGCGACATCTACCTCAACGAATACGGCATCGCCGATCTGCGTGGGCTGACCGACGAGGACTGCGTGCATGCGATGACCGCGATCACCGAAGCCCCGTTCCAGGGCGGCCTGCTGCAGCAGGCACATGCCTCGCGCAAGCTGCTGGCCGCCGCGCAACCAGATCCGGAACAGCAGCAGCGCAACACGCCGCAGGCATTGGCCGCCGCACTGGCACCCTTCCGCGCCGATGGCAGCCTGCCCGACTATCCGCTGGGCAGCGACTTCAACGAGATCGAGCAGGTGCTGGTGAAGGCGCTGGGTTGGCTGAAGGCCAACACGCAGACCCGCGCCGACAAGCTGCGCACCGTCTGGGCAGCGCTGCGCCAACCCGCTGGCGACGGCGATGCGGTGTACCTGCAGCGCATGGGCCTGCAGGCCCCGAAGGATTTCGCCGAACGCCTGGACGCGCGCCTCCTGCGGCTGGCACTGGCGCGCACCGCCTGAGAAAAGGGGACGGAGGGGATTAAGTCGTATGTGCACATACGACTTAATCCCCTCCGTCCCCTTTTTCCTGCGGCAAAGAAAAGGCCGGCGTGCGCCGGCCTTTCCTTCATCACGCTGCGATGCTGCTTACAGCGACTTGGCGGCTTCCACCACGTGGGCGGCGGTGATGCCGAAGTGCTTGTACAGCTGGTCGGCCGGAGCCGAGGCACCGAAGGTGTCGATACCGATCACGGCACCGTCCAGGCCGACGAACTGGCGCCAGAAACCGGTGACGCCGGCTTCCACGGCCACGCGCTTGCGCACGGCATTCGGCAGCACCGATTCACGGTAGGCCGCATCCTGGCGCAGGAACACGTCGGTGGACGGCATCGAGACCACGCGGGTCTTGAGGCCGGCCGCGTCCAGCTGGGCCTTGGCTTCGGTGGCCAGCGAGACTTCCGAACCGGTGGCGATCAGGATCACGTCCGGGGTGCCGGCCGCATCGGCCAGCACGTAGCCACCGCGCTCGATCTGGGCGATCTGCTCGGCGTTGCGTGGCTGGTGCGGCAGGTTCTGGCGGCTGAACACCAGGCAGCTCGGGCCATCCTGGCGGGTGATCGCGGCCTTCCAGCTCACCGCCGACTCGACCGCATCGCACGGACGCCACACGTCGTTGTTCGGGATGTAGCGCAGCGAGGCCAGGTGCTCCACCGGCTGGTGGGTCGGGCCGTCTTCGCCCAGGCCGATCGAGTCGTGGGTGTAGACGTGGATGGCGTGGGCCGGGATCAGCGCGCTCATGCGCACGCCGTTGCGGGCGTAGTCGCTGAACACCAGGAAGGTGGCGTCGAACGGAATGAAGCCACCGTGCAGGGCCAGGCCATTGGCAATGGCGGTCATGCCGAACTCGCGCACGCCGTAGTACACGTAGTTGGCGTTGGCGTCGTCGCTGGCAACCGATTTGCTGCCCTTCCACAGGGTCAGGTTGGAGTGCGCCAGGTCGGCCGAGCCGCCGACGATTTCCGGCAGCAGCGGGGCGAAGGCTTCAATGGCCAGCTGCGAGGCCTTGCGCGACGCGATCGTCGGGCCTTCAGCGGCCACCTGGGCGATGTAGGCATCGGCCTTGGCAACGAAGTCGGCCGGCAGCTCGCCGTGCGAGCGACGGGTCAGTTCAGCGGCTTCGCCCGGGTACTGGCTGGCGTACTTGTCGAACAGCTGTTCCCACTCGGCCTGGCGCAGGGTGCCGGCGCCATTGGCGCGCCAGCCGTCGTAGATCGCCTGCGGGATCTCGAACGGACCGTACTCCCAGCCCAGCTGCTTGCGGGTGGCTTCCAGCTCGTCCTTGCCCAGCGGGGCGCCGTGGCTGGATTCCTTACCCGCCTTGTTCGGCGAACCAAAACCAATGGTGGTGCGGCAGCAGATCAGGGTCGGCTTGTCGCTCTGCGACAGCGCGGCCTCGATGCCGGCCTTGATGCTCTCCGGGTCGTGGCCATCAACATCGCGCACCACGTTCCAGCCATAGGCCTCGAAACGCTCCGGGGTGTTGTCGGTGAACCAGCCCTCGACGTTGCCGTCGATGGAGATGTGGTTGTTGTCCCAGAAGCAGACCAGCTTGTGCAGGCCCCAGGTGCCAGCCAGCGACGCCGCTTCATGCGACACGCCTTCCATCAGGCAGCCATCGCCCATGAACACCCAGGTGCGGTGGTCGACCACTTCCAGCTCCGGGCGGTTGAAGCGCTGAGCCAGCAGCTTCTCGGCCAGGGCGAAGCCCACGGCGTTGGCAAAACCCTGGCCCAGCGGGCCGGTGGTGGTTTCCACGCCCGGGGTCTCGTGGCGTTCCGGGTGACCGGCGGTGTGGCTGCCCAGCTGGCGGAACAGCTTCAGCTGCTCGATCGGCAGGTCGTAACCGCTCAGGTGCAGCAGCGCGTACTGCAGCATCGAACCGTGGCCGTTGGACAGCACGAAACGGTCGCGGTTGAACCAGTGCGGATTGCTCGGGTTATGGCGGAGGTAGTCGTTCCAGAGGACTTCGGCGATGTCGGCCATGCCCATGGGCATGCCGGGGTGGCCGGACTTTGCGGTTTCAACCGCATCGGCGGCAAGGAAGCGGATGGCGTTGGCCAACTGGCGACGGGTAGGCTGCGTCATGGTTCTGTCGGAATCGGGAGGCGGCCGCGGACGTGCGGGCGGCCTATTGTCCCATAGTCGTCGGGCCGGGGGTCGGTTCACCGTGCCCGGTCGTGGCGGCCGCTGGCCGACACTTCATGATCTCCGCCGGATTCCGCATGTGAAAAGGGGTCGAATCCCTTTCTTTGCGGAAAGGAATCCGACCCCGATCAGGTCGCCAGCAGTGGCTCCGGACTCAGTCCTGCTGCGGGCCCAGCGCCGGGCCATCGTGGCCTTCGCCCTTGGCCACCAGCGTGGTCAGGGCCAGGTCGCCAGTCACGTTCAGCGCGGTACGGCACATGTCCAGGAAGTGGTTCACGCCCAGGATCAGGCCGATACCGAGCGGATTCACGCCCACCATCGCGCAGATCATCGCCACCACCGGCAGCGAGCCCGACGGCACGCCGGCAGTGCCGATGCCACCGAGGATGCAGACCGCCATCACCATGATCTGCTGGCCGATGCTCAGGTCCACGCCGAAGAACTGGGCCAGGAAGATCACCGTCACGCCCTCGAACAGCGCGGTGCCGTTCTGGTTGGCGGTGGCGCCCACGGTCAGCACGAAGCGCGACACGCGCTGCGGCAGGCCCATCTGGTCGGCCACGCGCAGCGCGGTCGGCAGGGTGGCGTTGCTGGAGGCCGTGGAGAACGCCATCACCGTCGCCTCCTGGGTATCGCGGAAGAACGACAGCGGCGAGCGACCGGACAGCCATACGGCCGTACCGTAGGTCACCACCATGTGCAGGCCGAGGGCCAGCACCACCACGCCCACGTAGGCGCCCAGGCGGATGATCAGCTCGAAGCCGAACAGCGCGGCCAGGTTGAACATGAAGCAGGCCACCGCATACGGGGCCAGGCGGATGACCAGGTTGATCAGGGTCATCGAGATTTCGAACACGCCTTCGATGGCGCGGCGCAGCGGGGCGACCTTCTCGTTGTCGGTTAGCACCATGCCGATGCCGAACATCAGCGCGAAGAACATCAGCGACAGGATCGCACCGTTGTCAGACGCAGCCTGCAGCACGTTGCTCGGCACGATCGACAGCAGCATGTCCATGCCCTTCGGCGTGCCATGGATGCCAGCAACGATTTCCTTGCTGCGCTCGGCGTTCTCCGACAACATCATCGCGGCGACCTGCGGGTCGACGCCGGCACCCGGCTTGAGCAGGTTGACCAGCACCAGGCCGATGCCCACGGCAATGCCGGACAGCAACACGGTGTAGGCCAGCGTTTTCCAGCCGATGCGGCCGAGGGCGCGGATGTCGCCCATCTCCGACACACCCATGATCAGCGCCGAGAAGATCAGCGGCACGATCAGCATGAAGATCAGGTTGAGGAACAGGCCCGATGCCGGGGTAGTGACGTAGTCCATTACCCACTTGGCACCGGCCTGCAGACCATCGACGCTGCCGCCCAGGGCGTGCACGATCAGTCCCAGGACCAGGCCGATCGCAAAGCCGATGCCCATCTTCCAATGCAGGGGCAACTTCTTCTTGTCGGCAGCAGCTGCTGTCATACGCGGGTTTCCTCGAAAAATGAATGCACTCTAACAAAGCGCGCAAGCGGCGCCGGTTCAGGTTCGCCGTGGCGGATACAGCGGCGCCAGCCCAGTGTCGACGGCACCCGCGGCCGTCGACCAGTGCGGTCCGTCACGGAAGACTTCGCGCAGGCGCGCACGCAGCGGCGCCAGATCACCCTGTCCGCCCCAGCGCGCCTGCTGCAGGTCCTGCAGTACCTGGCGCTGGGCTGCATCCTCAAGCCGCGCGATGACCTGTTCGATGTGTGCAACGCCGGCCATCGCACACAGCTGTGCTTCAACCTGGTCGAACCCCTCGCCATCGAGCGCGCGGCGCAGTTCGGCCAGGCCGGCACGTCCGCTCGCCACAGTCGGCACAGAGGGCTTGCCAGCGACAGGCGTCACTGCACGCGGGCGCCGGCCTCGCTGCCAGCCCCACAACAGGGTCAACAGCCACAGCAGCGCCAGACCGATGGCCGCCGCCATCCACGGCCACGGACGCTCGGCCAGGCCGCTGGCGCGCGGATCGGTGGCCGCGATACGGCTGTCCTGGCCATCGGTGCCCGGCAATGCGGCGTCGGTGTCGATCGGCGGCAACGTTGCCGGTGAGGCAGTGCCCGTGCCGGTGCCGGCCGCAACCGTCAGTGTCAGGTCCGGCAGCTTCGCCTCCTGCGCCTTGCCGTTGCGCACGTCCCACCAGGGCAGGCGCGGCCCTGGCACCGCCAGCGCGCCCGGCTGGCGCGGCACGATCGAATAACGGCGGGTGATCTTCAGCCGCGGCGTGCTGCCGTTGAAGGTCTCTTCGTACTGCGCGGGTTCGGCAAACACCTGCGCATTGGCGCCGACATCCGGCACCGGCAGGTCGGTGAACTGCGCGCGGGTCGCGCCTTCAGCAATCGCCTCGACCACCACGTTGGCCGCTTCGCCGGTACGGGCACTGGTCGGCGCACTGGTGTAGCGCAGCTGGAGACTCTGCAGTGGCAGCCATGGCTGCGGCGCCTGTGCCGGCTGTGCCTGCACCTGCAACGTGCGGTCAGCGCCGGTGGCATTCATGCGCCCGTCGCCACCACCGAAGAAGTCATCGAAGAAGCCGCCCGCGCTGCGCCCGCTGAAACGGGCACCGGCGAGGCGCAACGCGCCGCTGCGCTCCGGGATCAGCAGGAAGCGCCGCTCGACCACGTTGTAGCGGCGGCCATTGACCTGTCGCACATCGGTGCGATCATCGCCCACCCGCTGCAATGACGCGCCTGCCGGGGTATCCAGCACCAGTTCGCCGGAGGCCAGCTGCGAAGCGAAATACAGCCGCACCACCACGCCTACGCTCTGCTGCACATACGGTGTCTGGTCATCGACAACGGTTTCGATGAACGCCACCGCATTGCTGTCAGGGCCGGCCACGGCAGCGGCATCCACCTGCAGGGTCAGCGGCGCGGTACGTACGCTGCCCACCTGCAGGCCCGGCACCACCAGTGCACCGCTGCGCCGTGGCGTCAGCGCCACGCCGTACAGGTTGCGCTGCTGCATGCTGCCGTTGCTCCACTCCACCTGGCGGCTGCTGGTCTGCCCGCTGAGGTCGAAGTCGGTACGCAATGGCGTGAAGTCCGGCGCGCCCTGGTCGCTCTCGACATTGAGCGTGACCGTGTCGCCCATCGCGATGCGGTCGCGGTCCAGCCACGCGCGCGGCTGCGCCCAGGCCAGCAGCGGCAGCCACAGCAGCAGTGCCGCCAGTACCTGCAGTGGCCAGCGCCCGTGCATGTTGATCGCCCGCGTCATCGCCCTTCCCTCTTCCTGCGTTCGTTTTCCAGCTGGAACTTGGCCCGCAGCAGTGCCCCCGGGTCATCCGGTACGCGCCGCATCCAGGCCTCCACCGCTTGTTGCTCCTCGCGTTGGCGCGGGGTGCTGCCGTCACTGCCTGGCACGGGCTTGCCATCCTGTTCGCCCTTGCCCTCACGTGCCTGCTGCATTGCCTGCTGCATGCGCTGGCGCTGCTGCTCATCCGCCTGGGCCTGCGCCTTGGCATCCTCCACCTGCGGCGGCGCCTGTTGGCCATCGCGGCCACGCTCGCCGGGCTGCGGGCTCGACGGGTTCCTGTCGTCACCGGGCTTGGGCTGGCCCTGCTGGCCCGGCTGCGGCTGGCCCTGGCCGGGATTCTGCTGGCCCTGCTGCGGCTGCTGGCCCTGGCCGTTCTGCGGTTGCTTCTGCTGCCCGTTCTGCGGCGGTTTCTGCTGATCCTGGCCTTTGCCACCCGATTGCTTGCGCTTGCGTGCGGCATCGACCACGGCACGGTTGGCGACCGCATCGGCCATGCCGGGATGCAGCGCCAACGCGCGGTCGTAGGCGGCAATGGCTTCGTCGTAGTTGCCCTGGCGCGCCAGCGTATTGGCCAGGTTGTACCAGCCGGCATCGCTGTCGATGCCTTCGAATTGCTTGCGTGCGTTGGCAAAGTCGCCACTGCGGTAAGCCTGTACGCCTTCCGCCAAGCGCTGGTGCTGCAGTTGATCAGCACGCTTCCACAGCGTGCCCTGCACGGGCTGCGAAGCGGCCGCTGGAGGTGCCTGTGCCTGCACATTCCCCATCCACGGCAGCAGGCCCACTGCCAGCACGGCCGCCAGCACCGCGCGGCGACGGAAGGCGAGCAGCGCCAGCAGCATCACCGGTGGCACCAGCCAGAACCCTTCATCACGCCATTGCTTGCCCTCGCCCGGCCGCTGCGCCGCGGCACCTTCGCGTGCATCAAGTACACCGAGCGCGTGCAGGTCACTGTCATCGGCGGCGATGCGGGCATAGCGGCCACCGCCTGCGGTGGCCACTGCACGCAGGCTGCCTTCGTCCAGCGCAGCCTGGCGGATCTGCCCACTGCCGTCCCGGTACGCCGCACCAGCGGGCGTCCCCAGGCCCAGTACCGACACCTGCAGGCCGAGGCTGCGCGCCTGCGCTGCGGCCAGTGCCGCTTCATCATCCGCCTGATCGCTGACCAGCAGGATCTGCCCCCGCAATGCCCCGATCTGGCGCATCAACCGCGTCGCCCAGTCGATGCCGCGGTCGGCACGTTGGCCATCACGTGGCATCACATCGGGCGACAACGCGTCCAGATACAGCGCAACGTTGCTGCCGTCGTCGGTCAGCGGCGCCACGGTGTAGGCATCTTCGGCATAGACCACCAGGCCCACCTGGCCGCCCTGGCGTGCGCGCAGCAGCTCGCCCACCTTCGCCCGCGCCTGCAGCAGGCGCGAGGGCGGCAGATCGGTAGCGGTAATCCGGCTGGACAGATCCAGCACCACCAGCAGCGGTGCGCTGGCCTGGAACATCGGCTGCGCCTGCTGCCGCCAGCTCGGTCCGGCCATGGCCAGCGAGGCCAGCGTCCAGCCCAGCAGCACGGCCCAGGGCAGGCGTGCACGCCGGCGCTTGCCCGCAGCCAGCAGATGAGGCAACAGGTGGGCATCGACCGCTGTTCGCCACACATCGCTGCGCCGCTGCCGGTACAACGCCAGCGCGAGGATCAGCGGCAATGCCAGCAAGGCCCACAGCCATTCCGGGCGCAGGAAGTGCAGCGCATTCCAGTCGGGAAGATGGGAAGCCAACGCGATCATCGGCGACGCTCCGGCCACACCCATGCCAATGCGCCCAGCAACAACGCCAGACCCACCGGCCAGGCATAGCGCTCTTCGCGCGGGCGCAGGCTCGGGCCCTTCGCTGCGATCGGTTCCAGCCGATCCAGTTCGGCATAGATGCCGGCCAGCTGCGCGGTGTCGCGGGCGCGGAAGAACTGGCCGCCGGTCATGCTCGCGATCTTCTTCAACGTAGCCTCGTCGACCGGATCCTGGTCGGCGGATACGGGAATGCCGAACAGGCGCATGCTGCCATCACCACCAAATGCCACGGTATGGATACGCACACCTTCGGCGCGGGCCACTTCCGCCGCGCGCAGCGGTTCCAGCACGCCGGCGTTGCTGACGCCGTCGGTCAGCAGGATCAGCACGCGCTGTCCCTCGGGTTGGCTGCGCAGGCGTTTCACTGCCAGGCCGATGGCATCACCGATGGCCGTCTCGCGGCCGGCCAGGCCGACCACGCTGTCGCGCAGCTGGTCACGCACGCTGGCCAGGTCGGCAGTAAGCGGTGTAAGCGTGTAGGCGCGGTCGCCGAAGATCAGCAGGCCGATGCGATCACCGGCACGACGATCAAGGAAATCGGCCAGCACGGCCTTGGCTGCGGTCAGGCGATCCACCGCCTGCCCACCCAGCACCATGTCGCCCTCGCCCATGCTGCCGGACACGTCCATCGCCAGCATCATCTGCCGGCCCTGCTGCGGTGGCGTGATCGCTTCGCCCAGCTGTTGCGGGCGAGCCAGTGCGACGCACAGCGCGCACCAGCCCAGCCACAACAGCAGCGTACGCAGCCACGAAACATCAACGCGGCCGCCTCCGGCCAGCGCTTCCAGTTCCGTCGCCGCATAGGGCACGCGCAGCGCAGCGCCGGGATCGGCACGACGCTTCCACCAGCGCATCAGCAACGGCAACGGCAGCGCCAGCAGGGCCAGCGGCCACGCCAGCTGCAGGTCCGGCCATGGCCAGTAACTTGCCAGCAGGTTCATCGGCGCCGCTCCAGCAGCATGGCCAGATAGCGCTCGCGCGCCCAACTGCGCAGCGCCGCCACATCGCTGGCGTCCACCCGTGGGCGATAGGCGCCTTCCGCCAGCAGACTGCGACGTGCCGCGGGCAGCGTGCCTTTCGGATCCACACGCTGCCACCACGCATCATCGCGAAGGGATTCACTGCCGGGCTGTGCCTGGCGCGCGGCGCGACGCAGCAGTCCGGCGATTGCCGCCAGTTCTGCAGCAGCATCGGCGGTGGTCGCCAGCTCCTGGTCGAACAGCTGCAACCAGCGCTGGCGGCGTCGGCGACGCTGCCACCACAGCAAGGCCAACGCCACCAGCAACAGCAGCACCCCACCGCCGATCATCAGATAGCCTGGCGCCGGTGGCCACCACGATGGGGCCGGCGGCAGCTGCACATCGCGCAGCGGCAGGTTGGCGCTCATGCCGGCACCTCGGTGGGGGAGGGTGCCAGCCAGGCATCGCTGGGCGCATCGGTGGACAGCACCTGCACATCAACACGGCGCGCGCCAAGCTGGCGTCGCAGTTCCTGCAGCGGTTCGACGAAGTGGGCCTGCCAATGGCCCTGCACCTCGCTGCGTCGCAGGTCGAGGCCGATGCGCTGCTGCGCGGTCTGGAACTGCAGCGCGGCCGAGGGCGGCTGCATCTCCAACGGATCGACCAGCAGCACCAGGCTGAGGTCATGGTGCTGGGCCAGCGCGCTCCAGCGCGCCGGTGGAATACGGATGGCCTGCTGCGGATCGGCCAGCACCAGCATGCGCGCGCCCGGGCGCAGCACGCGGGCCGCATGGTCCAGCGCGCGCTCCAGGCCAAGGTCATCGGCCGGTGGCTGCGCGTACCAGCGGGTGAGCGCATCCAGCACGCGCAGCACGCCACGGGGGCCTCCTGCCGGTGCAATCGGTGGTTCACGGTCGCTGCCACGCAGGGCTCCGATGCGATCACCACGACGCTGCGCCGACCACGCGGCAACGGCGCCCGCACGTGCAGCCTGCACCGACTTGAAGCGCACGCGGGTGCCGAAGTACAGGGCCGGCGACGTATCGGCCACGATCAGGCTGACCCGCTCGCGCTCGGCCTGGAACAGTTTGGTGTGGGCACGGCCGGTACGCGCGGTCACCCGCCAGTCGATATGGCGTGCATCGTCACCGGCCACGTACTCGCGCGACTCGGCGTATTCCATGCCGCGGCCGCGCAGCGGGGAAGGTGCCTGGCCCGCGTTGCCGGCACGGCCACGGCGTGGCGGCGGCGGTCGCTGTGCAAGGCGGCGCAGCGCCACCAGCTCGGCCAGCTGTGGGCGCAGCCCGTCACCGTCGCTGACGGAAGAGACGTCGTGCAGGGATGGATCGGTCATGCGCAGGCTCAGGGTGCCGGCACCCGGGCCAGCAGCTCCTGCACCAGGCGTTCGCCATCCCAGCCTTCAGCGGTAGCTTCGTAGCTGGGCAGCACGCGATGGCGCAGCACGTCGGCGGCAACCGCTCGCACATCATCGGGGGTGACGAAATCGCGGCCAGCCAGCCAGGCACGCGCACGCGCACAGCGTTCCAGCGCGATGGAACCACGTGGGCTTGCCCCCCAGGCAATGCGACGGCCAAGGCCAGCGTCATAACGCGACGGCTCACGCGAGGCCAGCACCAGCTCGATCAGGTAGCGTTCCAGCGCTGGCGCCATGTGCAGGTCCAGCACTTCGCGGCGGGCATCGAACACATCCTGCATCGGCAGCTTCTCCGGTGCCGGTGCCGCCTCGCCCAGCGCGCCGCGGGCACGCTCGCGGGCCAGGCGCAGGATCTCCGATTCGGCGGCCTGATCGGGGTAGCTGATGCGCACGTGCATCAGGAAGCGGTCCAGCTGTGCTTCCGGCAGCGGGAAGGTGCCTTCCTGCTCGATCGGGTTCTGCGTGGCCATCACCAGGAACAGCGGCGGCAGCGCGTAGGTGTGGCGGCCAACGGTGACCTGGCGCTCGCCCATCGCTTCCAGCAGTGCCGACTGCACCTTGGCCGGCGCGCGGTTGATTTCATCGGCCAGCAGGATCGGGTGGAAGATCGGGCCAGGTACGAATTCGAAGCGGCCTTCCTGCGGGCGCCAGATCTCGGTACCGGTCAGATCGGCCGGCAGCAGGTCCGGGGTGAACTGCACGCGGGCGAAGTCAGCTTCCAGGCGCGAGGCCAGCGCACGGATCGCCGTGGTCTTGGCCAGGCCCGGAGCGCCTTCCACCAGCAGGTGACCATCGGCCAGCAGCGCGATCAGCAGGCGTTCGACCAGTGCCGCCTGGCCGACGATCTCGGCCGACAGGGCGTCCCGCAGCTGGGTGAAGGCGCCATGCAGGCGGGAGGCGGCCGGCGCGGGCGGCGGCGTGGCGGATTCGGGCATCGGCGGTGGCAGGTTCATGGGGGCCTTTGACCGGCGCGGGACGGCACGGGTTCCCGACATCATCGCAGGGTGCTCTGCGATTGGCATCAAGAACGGCTGAACGGCCCATCCACGCATGGCGGGGATCTACTTGTGGAAACGAGGAAGGGCCGCGCATGGCGGCCCTTCTTCGTTTCGCCGGTGGCGCGGGCTCAGTTCTGCTTGGCCACGCGCAGCACCTTCGGGGTGACGAACACCAGCAGCTCGGCCTTGTCCTTGTTGCGGCCACGCTTCTTGAACAGATTGCCCAGGAACGGCACGTCGCCCAGGAACGGTACCTTGCTGATGCTGCTGCGGTCGGTGAACTCGTACACACCACCGATGACCACGGTCTGCCCGTCCTCGACCAGCACCGCAGTATTGACCTCGCGGCGGTTGATCGACGGCACCGTGCCGTAGCCCTGCAGTTCGATCAGGCGGTCGACTTCGTCCTTCTTCACCTGCATGTTGAGGAACACGCGGTTGTCGTTGGTGATGGTGGGGGTCACCCGCAGCTCCAGCACCACTTCCTTGAACTGCACGTTCGGGGTGGAACCGGCGCCACCGGCAGCACCGGCGCCGCTGATGGTGACGTAACCGATTTCCTTGCCCTGCTTGATCATCGCCTCGCGCTGGTTGGTGGTAACCACGCGCGGGTTGGAGATCACTTCACCACGTGACTCTTCCTGCATGGCCGACAGCTCCACGTCCAGCAGGTAGCCTGCGTTGAGGATCGACAGCGCCAGCGAGCCCGGGTTGTTGGCCGCGGCCACCGGCAGGTTCCAGTTCAGCCCGCGCTTGATGGTCGGGCCACTGGGAATCGGCGCCGGGCCGACGCTGCCACCGGCCTGCCACTCACGGACTGCCTTGGCGTTGGCCTGCGCGGTATCCACCTGCGACTTGCGGGTTTCGGCATTGGCATCCAGGCTGCCGCTGAAGTACACGTTGTCGCGGCTGCCGCTGATACCGAACTTCGCACCCAGCTCGCGGGCGAAGGTGTCGGTGGCGATGACGATGCGGCTTTCGATCAGCACCTGGTCCACAGGGCGGTCGATCACCCCGATCAGCTCACGCATGCGCGCGATCTTCTTCGGGATGTCGCTGATCATCAGCGTGTTGGTGCGCTCGTCGGCGACGATGCGGCCGCGCGAGGACAGGAAACCACTGTCCTCCTGCGACGAACCGCCACCACCACCATTGCCGCCACCACCGCCGCCACCGATGCCCTTGGCCTCGGTCAGCGCTTTGAAGATCTGGGTGGCGCTGTGGTAGTTGATCTGGACGTAATCGGTGACCAGGTCTTCGCGGTTTTCGATGGCGATGCGCGCGTCTTCCTTCTCCTGCTCGAACTTGGCCAGTTCGGCCTGCGGCGCCACCCAGATCACGCTGCCGTCGCGGCGCTTGTCCAGGCCCTTGGCACGCAGCACGATGTCCAGCGCCTGGTCCCACGGCACGTTGACCAGACGCAGGGTCACATTGCCCTGTACCGAATCGGACGCCACCACGTTGAGATTGGATTCCTCGGCGATCAACTGCAGCACCGTGCGCACCGGCACGTCCTGGAAGTTGAAGGTCACCGGCTTACCGGTGAAACCGCGCTGGCCGACAGCCTTGGCAGCCTGGGTGACGCTGCCGGCAGTGACGGCACCGACAGCGGCCGGAGCCTGCCGCGGGCTGATCTCCACCACGTACTCGTTGCCGCTCTGGTAAGCCAGCGACTCCACTGCGCCACCGGTGCTGAGCACCAGCTGGGTACCGGCACCGGACGGCTTGGCGTCGATGCGCTGCACCGGCGTGGCGAAGTCGGTGACGTTCATCGGCTTCTGCAGGTTGGCCGGCAGTCGGGCGTTGCCGACGTCGACCACCACGCTGTTGCCCTGCGTGCGCAGGTCCGGGACCGCGCCCTGGCCGTCGAACTGGACGATCAGGCGCCCGGCGCCGTCATCGCCACGCTTGAAATCAATCTTGGCCACCGACAGGCCCGCCGGCGCTGTCGCCGGGGCCACGGTGGCGCCCACCGGCTTTTCCGCCGGTGCGGCGGCCAGCGCCGGAGCGCAGGCCAGCATCAGCGCGACTCCCAACGCGCTGACACGGTTCAAGGTAGAGCGCCGGATGGGACGCAGCCCCTTGGCTTGGTGAAAGGTCATCGTGCTATCCCCAGTAAACGATCATTGATCTTCAAGCGAGAGCGTTGCCGGCCGTTCCAGCCAGCCGCCCGCGCCATCCGGCACCAGTTCGATCAGCTCCACGCGGTCTTCGAAGACCGCCGTGACCCGCCCGTCGCTCTGCCCGAGGTAACCGCCCGGGCGCACCCGGTAGGTCACCTTGTCCGGCCCCATCACCAGCGCGACGGTGCCTGCACCGGTGCCGATGGTACCGACCATGTCCAGTGCATCCAGCGGGAAGCCTTCCAACGGCTCCTTGCGCCGGTTCGGATCCGGACGCAATCCGCCATTCCCCTGCTGCGGATTGGTCCAGGCATCGGTGAACGGATCGCGCATGCCCTGCGCGGAGTATTCGAAGGTCTCGAACTGCTGCATCACCGGCAGCGGCTCCAGTGGCTGTGCCGGTCGCGCACGCTCACCCTCCACCCACTTTTCAAGATTCGGCGCATCACCCGGCGTGCTGGTCACGCCGCGGCCGCATGCGGCCAGCAGCAGCACGGCGGCCACCATTCCACAACGTGCGAAGAAGGAACGGATCACTTCTTGTCCTCCTTGCCGGCTTCAGCCTTCTGCTGTTCCTGCACCTCGGTCTCGTCCAGGTAGCGATAGGTCTTGACCGTGCCGGACAGTTCCAGCGCGCCACTGCGGACGTTGCCGCTGGTCTTGTCCTTGGGCTTGAGGTTGATGTCGTGCATGGTCAGGATCACCACCCGCGGCAGCGAGGCCACGCCGCTGACGAACGCACCGAACTGGTGGTAGCTGCCCACCATCCGCAGCTTGATCGGCTTCTCGGCGTAGAACTCCTTGACCTGCTCCTGCTCCGGCTCGAACAGCTCGTTGGTCAGGCCGCTGGACAGCGCGGTCTGCGAGATGTCGATGATCAGGTCGGGCATTTCGGTCTTGCTGGGCAGCTGCCGCAACATCTGCTGCAGCACCTGCTCCATCTGCGCCAGCTGCTGCTTCAGCGGCGCCAGGTTCACCGCGCGCTCCTGCTGCTTGGTGAACTCCGAACGCAGCTCGGTTTCCTTCGATTCCAGGCCGGCCAGTTCCTCACGCTTGCCGCTGATCAGCAGCATCCACGCAACGAACATGATCACCACCGCCAGCAGCGAGCAGAAGACGATCTTGGCCTTCTGCGGCCAGTTGCCGATGTCGTTGAAATCCAGGTTCTTGAGATCGATCTTCTGGCTCATGCGCGGTCCCCCTGCAGCGGGGCATGGAAGGCCTGCGGCGGCTGCGCCAGGCGGCTGCCCTCAGGCTTCGGGGCGGGCTGGGCAGCCGGTGCGGCCGGTTGGTTCGGCTTGGCCGGTGCGCTGGCCGGGGCAGCAGCAGGTGCCGCCGGCGCCGGTGCACCCGGGCTCGCTGCCGGGCCTGCCGCCGGAGCCGCAGGGGTGGCCGCATCCGGGCCTGCGGCAAGCGGTGCCACTGGCGCCGGCGCTGCCGTTGCCACCGAGCCGTCTGCGTTCAGACCGGGCGTCGCCGCCACTTCTTCGCTCTGCGCCGGCAGCTTCACCTTGACCACGAACACATAAGGCAGCGCCTTGATGTCCGCAACAGGGCCGGTCTTGCCGTCCTTGTCCTTTTCGGGGTCACGCGCTTCGATGATCGACAGTTCCGGGTTGGTCATCCAGCCGGAGGTCTCCAGGTTGCGCATGTACGCCGAAACACGGGCGTTGGACTGGGTGCGGCCTTCCAGGGTCAGCACGTCGCCTTCCTGCTTCAGCGCGGTCAGCACCAGGCCATCGGGAATCGTGCGCACCAGCGCATCGAACAGGTGCACCATCTGCGAGCGCTTGGCCTGCAGTTCCTCGATCACTTTCTTGCGGGCCAGCAGGCGCTCCTTCTGCGCGTCAAGGCGGTCGATCTCCTTGTTCTGTTCCTTGACCTTCTCGATCTCGGCTTCCAGATAGGCATTGCGGTCCATCTGGCCGCTCACCTGGCGGTCGTAATAGAACCAGATCAGCAGCGACAGCAGCAGGCCACCGATCGCGGCCATGCCCAGCATTGCGTAGAACTCGCGCTGGCGTTGCTTGCGCCGTTCGGCGCGCCAGGGCAATAGATTGATGCGTGCCATCAGTCGAAGCTCCTCAGCGCCAGACCGGTGGCGATCATCAGCGCGGGGGCATCCTGGGCGAGCGCATGCGCGTTCACCTTCGGCCCCAGGGTCATCTGCGCCAGCGGGTTGGCGACCACGGTCGGCACGCCCAGCTGTTCCTCGACCATCTCCGGCAGCCCGCCCAGCACAGCGCAGCCGCCGGCCAGTACGATGTGGTCAACGCGGTTGAACTCACTGCCTGCATAGAAGAACTGCAGCAGGCGGCTGATCTGCTGGACCGTGGCTTCCTTGAACGGTTCCAGCACTTCCATCTCGTAGCTTTCCGGCAGCCCGCCCTGGCGCTTGGCCAGGCCGGCTTCCTCGTAGCTCAGGCCGTAGCGGCGCATGATCTCGTCGGTCAGCTGCTTGCCACCGAACACCTGTTCGCGGCTGTACAGGCTGCGGCCACCACGCAGGACATTGAGGGTGGTCATGGTGGCGCCGATATCGACCAGCGCGACCACGCCCTCAATGGACACCGGCAGCTCGCTGGCGACCAGGGCGTAGGCGTTCTCGACCGCGAAGGCCTCCACATCCATCACCTTGGCCTGCAGGCCACCCAGTTCCAGGGCCGACTGGCGCAGTTCCACGTTCTCCGAACGCGACGCGGCCAGCAGCACCTGGACCATCTCCGGGTTGTTCGGGATCGCCCCGATCACCTCGAAGTCCAGGTTCACTTCCTCGATCGGGTACGGAATGTAGTTGACCGCTTCCAGCTCGATCTGGGCTTCCATGTCGTTTTCGTCGAGCTCGGCCGGCATCGGGATCACCTTGGTGATCACCGCCGAACCGGCGACGGCAGCAGCAGCCAGCTTGGCCTTGCTCCCCGAGCGGTTCATCGCCCGGCGGATGGCCTCACCCACGGCCTCCACTTCCACGATGTTCTTCTCCACCACCGCATTCGGCGGAAGAGGTTCCACAGCGTAATGTTCCACACGAAAACGGTTGCCACTGCGGGACAGCTGCAAAAGCTTTACCGCAGTCGAACTGATGTCGACGCCTACAAGCGGCGACTGACTTTTTGGGATGAGCCCCACGGTTTCTCCCCTGCCGACGGGCACTTGGACGCAAGACCTGCGCCCGAGCATTAATAACGTATTCTTAGCAAATGGCAACGGCCCTGCTGTGAAGTCCCTCACGGATTCACCATGCAGCCCCTGACTGTTCCCCTTGCGCTCCCCGGCGACGACCCCAGCCGCCACCTTGCGTAATCTATACTCTGCGACCACGAAATTCGCAATCGGAATCTGAACCCGATGACTCGACTCCGCCGCTGGCTGCGCTGGATCTTCCTGATTGTCCTGGTCCTGGCGCTGATCGGCGCGGCCGCCGTAGGCGGTCTGTACTATGCCGTTTCCTCCAAGCTTCCCGACGTGCAGACCCTGCGCGACGTGGAAATGCAGGAGCCGATGTACGTCTACGCTGCCGACGGCAAGCTGATGGCGGTGTTCGGCGAGACCCGGCGCACCCCGATCACCATGAAGGATGTGCCCGAGCGCCTGAAGCAGGCGTTCCTGGCCACCGAGGATGCCCGCTTCTACGAGCATGGCGGCGTCGACTACATGGGCATCGGCCGTGCCGTATGGCTGCTGGCCACCACCAGCGACAAGCGCGTACCCGGTGGCTCCACCATCACCCAGCAGGTCGCCCGCCAGTTCTTCCTCAGCTCCGAGTACAGCTACACCCGCAAGCTGGCCGAGATCCTGCTGGCACGGAAGATCGAGTCGGAGCTGAGCAAGGACGAGATCTTCGAGCTGTACCTGAACAAGAGCTTCTTCGGCAACCGCGCCTACGGTGTGGCCGCCGCCGCCGAGTTCTACTACGGCAAGAAGCTCAACGAGCTGGACCTGGATGAAATGGCCTCGCTGGCCGGCATCCCCAAGTTCCCGTCTTCGGGCAACCCGATCTCCAACCCGGAACGTGCCCGCCAGCGCCGCGACAACTACGTGCTGCAGCGCATGGCCGACCTGAAGTTCGTCAGCCAGGCCGAGGCCGATGCGGCGAAGGCCGTGCCGATGCACGCCACCGCGCATGAGCCGCCGGTCCAGGTCGATGCCCCGTACGTGGCCGAGCTGGTGCGCCAGGAAATGATCGCCCGCTTCGGCGGCGATGTGGTCAACAAGGGTTACCACGTCACCACCACGATCGACTCCACCCTGCAGACCGCCGCCAACCAGTCGGTGCGCGACGGCCTGCTGCTGTACGACCACCGCCACGGCTGGCACGGCGTGGAGAAGCAGGTAGCGGTCGGTGCCGGTGAAGACGCCGCTGCCCTGGCCGAGCACCTGCGCGGCATGTTCGGCCAGGCCGGCCTGCTGCCGGCCATCGTCGCCAGCACCGGCGCCGATGGCAGCGCCACCGTGGTGCTGGCCAACCGCAGCGAGATCGTGCTGCCGGCCGGCGCTGCCAAGTGGACCAACAAGACCCCGGGCAAGCTGGTGCAGCGCGGCGACATCGTGCGCGTGCGGGCCGGTGCCAAGGAAGGTGAGTGGCTGCTGGACCAGATCCCGCGCGGCCAGTCCGCGCTGGTCTCGCTGGATGCCCACAATGGCGCACTGAAAGCGCTGGTCGGTGGCTTCAGCTTCTCCGGCAACAAGTTCAACCGCGCCACCCAGGCCCGTCGCCAGCCGGGTTCGAGCTTCAAGCCGTTCGTCTACGCGGCCGCCTTCGACAAGGGCTACAACCCGGCCTCGATCGTGCTCGACGCCCCGGTCGTGTTCCGCGACCGCCGCGGCAAGACCTGGGCCCCGCAGAACGACGGCGGCGGCTTCCGCGGCCCGATGCGCCTGCGTGAAGCGCTGGTGCAGTCGCGCAACCTGGTCTCGGTGCGCCTGCTCGATGGCATGGGCGTGGACTACGCGCGCAAGTACATCAGCGAGTTTGGTTTCGCCGAATCCGAACTGCCGCCGAACCTGTCGATGTCGTTGGGTACCGCTTCGCTTACCCCACTGTCGGTGGCCCGTGGCTACGCCGTGTTCGCCAATGGCGGCTCGCGCGTGGACACCTGGCTGATCGACCAGGTCAATGACCGCGACGGCAACCTGGTATTCAAGGAAAACCCGGCACTGGCCTGCCGCGACTGCGCAGGCAGCAGCGACCAGCCGGTCAACCAGGTGGTGGACGGCTTCAACTTCGGCGCCCCGGCCCCGAAGGTGGACCCGGCCGCTGCGGCCAAGACCGAAGCCAAGACCGAAACCCCGGCCGCGCCGGTCAACCCCGATGCCCGCACCGCCCCGCGCGCGATCGACGCCCGCACCGCCTACCAGCTGGTGTCGATGATGCGCGACGTGGTCCAGCGCGGTACCGGCGTGCAGGCCAAGGTGCTCGGCCGCGAGGACGTGGGCGGCAAGACCGGCTCCACCAACGACCACCGCGACGCCTGGTTCTCCGGCTTCGGTGGCCCGTACGTGACCACCGTGTGGGTGGGCCGCGACGACTTCCGCTCGCTGGGCTACCGCGAATACGGTGGCAAGGCCGCCCTGCCGATCTGGATCGACTACATGCGCACCGCGCTGAAGGACACCCCGATCGCGCAGAACGAGCCGCCCAGCGGCATGGTGCAGGCCACCCTCAATGGCGCCACCGAGTGGGTGAAGGTGGAAGACATGGACCGCCTGACCGACTACGACCTGAACCTCAATACGCCGCAGGCCGACGCCGCCGCGTTCGATATCTTCTAAGAGGCAGGTGGGGGGGGGTGTCAACCTTGGTTGGCGCCGCCTTTGTAGAGCCGAGCCATGCTCGGCTCCGGGCGCCCGCGGTAGAGCAGCCGAGCATGGGCTCGGCTCTACAGGATCAACGGCACCCGTTTGCCGTGGTGGGTGCCAACCGCTGGTTGGCATCTCCGCGCCATACCCACGCAGATGTCACATCCGTGCGCTAGTCTGTAGCCAGGTCGCAACAGGGAGTCATCGCATGCATCGCGCCCGTCAGCATGCTGCCAGCCAGACCCGCGAGCGTCGTCACCGTCTCGCCCACGAAGCCGCGCGCCTGATGGCCGAAGGCGGCATCCGCGACTACCACCAGGCCAAGTTGAAGGCCGCCACCCGGCTCGGCATCCACGACGATGCCTCCCTGCCCCGCAACACCGAGATCGAAGACGCCCTGCGCGAGTACCAGCGGTTGTTCTCCGGGCCCCAGCATGGCAACGAACTGCAGCGCCGCCGCGAAGCCGCAATGCGCGCCCTGGAGTTCCTGCACGGCTTCGCCCCGCGCCTGGTCGGCCCGGTACTGGATGGCACCGCCGACGCCAACAGCCCCGTGCAGCTGCACCTGCACAGTGACGACCCGGAAGCCGTGCATCGCTTCCTGGACGAACATGGCATCCCCGCCGAATCACGGACACGTCGTCTGCGCATGGACCGCGAACGCTGCCTCGACGTGCCGGTGTGGGTGTTCAGTGCCGAAGAGCTGACCTTCGACCTGGCCGTGCTGCCCTACGACGCCCTGCGCCAAGCGCCGCTGTCACCGGTGGACGAGAAGCCGATGCGGCGCGCGTCCGTGGCGCAGCTGCGGCAGGTGCTGGCCGAGGCGGAGATCACCGCGTATATCGGCGGGTGACGGTAGCGCCAGTCTTGGTGGGTGCGGACTGTTGGTCCGCACTGCATTTCAGACTTCCGGATACCTGACCGAAGAGCAGCCGAGCGTGGGCTCGGCTCTACAGGGAGCGTGGCATCCGCGGGCGCCACCTAGCATGGCAGTGCTCTACAGTGGCATGCCATTACCGGTCGTCGGCTCCGGGCCAATCAACCACTCCGGCAACCACGGTGCGGGTGCGCGCTTGGGGTACTCCGCCATCATCCGCGCGTGCATGGTCTGCAGATCGTTCAACAGCCATACCTGGTGAAAGATGTCACTGAACGAATCCGACCAGCCGCTCTTCACCCGTTGGCGATCGACGCTCGTGAGACCGGGCACCAGATCACGCGGGCCATCCAGAATGGGTTGCAACGCCCTGTTGATGCCCGCGTTCTCCGTCGCGGCCTCACGCAGCTGGCTGATGTGCGCCTGCACCCGTGTGCATTGATACGGCACGCAGCCCGCGGTCGCCTCGATGTAGTCGGCGATATCCGCCAGCAGGTTCGCCTTCAGCCGCCATGCCACCTCGCCATCCAGCACTTGCCGCACCCGCATCGTACGCACCGTGCTGGCCCGGATCTCCTCCGGCGTGGAGAACGGCTTGCCGGGGGGAGTACCACCATGGCGCACCAGAACAATCCTGTGGATCGCCTCGTTGGTGATGCCCTCCACCCGTAGCGCAGCTACCTGCGGATGCATGCGCGGAAGCGGCACATTGGTGAACCGCCAGTAGTACCAGAGCAACGCCACTACCCCCAGGAAGCACAGCACGCTGGCAAGCATCCAGACGTCCAGATGCCGGGTGTGGTAGTAAAACCGTGCCCGCCAAACGTAGAACGTGCGGTAGCTGATGAATCGACTCACCCATCGGTACATTGCCATCTCCTCGGCAAGGACCCCGGCGCGGCGGGGCTCGTTACGCGCACCACGCCGGGGCGCCATGGCTTACCAGCCGATGCCCACACCCACGCCCATGCTGCGTTCACCGCTGTTGGTGAAGGCACCATTGAGGCTGAAGGTGGCTGAGCCCTTGTCGTTGAGTACGCGCTGGTAACCCACCGCCATGGCCGACTCGCCCTCGGCGTAGCCCACACCCGCGCCAAGGCGGTTATAGGTGGCCAGGCCAGCGGTGTTCATGGCCATGGCCGTCTGCGCGCTGCTCATCGCCGCCATGCGGTTGAAGCGCTTGTCCATCTTGTCCAGGCGGCGCTCGAAGTTGCTGATCGCACCGTCGGTGTACTCGTTGGCACGGGCCAGCATCTTTTCCAGCTCGGCGGTATCAACCTGCGGCGTGGGCGCGGGCGAATCGTCCTTCTTCGACTTTGGCTGCGGTGCAGGCGAAGCGCCCTCGCCCGCCGAAGCGACCTGCGGCGAACCGCTGGCTTCCCGGCTTGGCATGATCTCTTCGGTCGGTGCCGCCGACGCCGTGGCCATTGCACGCGCCTGCGGCTGGCCGTCCACGCGCTGCTCCAGGCCATCGATGCGACCGTTGAGCTGCTGCTGCACGGCATGCAACTGGCCACCGTTGACCGCCTCGCGGCTGCCGGCGGCGATCAAGCCGTTGGCGACGTTGGAGATGACCATGCCGTTGGCGCCCGCCAGGGTGAGCTGGGCGGTGCCGTCGCTGCGGATGGACGGAGATTCCTGGAACACCGAGCGGAGCTGGGTTTCCACGCGATCGACGCGGGAGCCGGTGGTGACTACGGCCGAGTCGAGCGTGGCGAGGGCTTCGTTGATGGTGTTCTGGTGCTGGCCCTGGACGTTGAAGCCGGGAGTGGTGACGTTGCCATTGGCGTCTATGTTGCCGCCGAGGGTAGCGAGGGCACTGCTGAGCTGACCAATGGTGGCTGCATTGTGGCTCGCGATGCCGTTGGCGATGTTGGTCAGGCGACGCTGATGGCCGGATGAACCGAATGAAGCGGTATTCGCCTCAGTGGCAATGGAGTAGGCGCCAACGGCGACTGACATGAGCGCGCCGGTTCTGACCTCTGCGCCGGCTCCCAAGGCAACACCATTCGATCCGTAAACGTGGGAACTGACTCCGAGTGAGAAGCCCTGCACCGCCCCCTCATCTACGTACGCCGCGCGTCCCAAGGCTACCGAGTTCTTCCCTCCCGCCGTTGCCCAAGCACCTACAGCGACGCCGCCTTCTGAACGCAGTGACGCTTTTGCATTCTTGCCAACAGCCAGCCCAGCCGGGCCCGCTTCAGCTGAATACTGTCCCTCCTCGGGCATCCAGCCAAATGCAATGTTGCCGCTTCTGTCTTCGATAGAGTTCAGTCTCAGGTTTGTTGCATACAGCTGGCTCCCGCGCACCACATCCGAACTATCAGCGGAGAGGTGCGCATCGGCAACACCAGTGAGGCGTGCGCCGCCGAAGTCGATGAGGTTTCCATCTCTGGCCTCACTCAGCAGACTATTCTGATCCGAGCTCCAGTCGCGCTGCATTGCATCCAAGTCGCGTCTATTACGCTCAATCTTCTGCTCAGTGGCATGCAGCTGACTCCCAGTCACCGCATCACGGCTACCCGCGGCAATATGCCCATCGGCAAGATTCGACAGAACCATGCCATGCGCGCCAGCCAGGTTCAGTTGGCCGATTCCATCTGCGCTGGTTGACGGCGACTGTTGGAATGTCGCGCGCAGCTGGCCTTCGACGCCATCTACTCGGCTATCGGACCTGAGCACCGCGCCATCGAGCACAGCCAAGGCGTCACCCACGCTGTTCTGCGTACCACCCTGTACATTGTAGACAGGAGCAATGACATCGCCTCCTGAGCCAAAGCCGGCGCCTCCCCCAAGCATTGCCAGTGCGTCACTGACCTGACCAATCGTCGATGCATCACCTTCATTCACACCCCGAGCGACATTCACAACCCGACGCTTCAAAGCACCTTGTCCAACTGAGACCGTCATCGCCTCAGTTGCAATGGAGCCGGCGCCCACGGCGACACTGTTAGAAGCAGCTTCGGAAACAGAGCTTCCGGCACCTATTGCAACGCCCTTCTCCGACTCAACGGATGCCCTAACTCCTAGCGCGAAGCCATCCTCAGCCTTTCCCGCGACACTTGAAGCCCTACCCAAGGAAACTGAGTTCTTTCCCGCTGCCATCGCGAAACTACCAACCGCCACCGCTCCTTCAGCCTCGGCTCTCGCCGAATCCCCGACCGCGACCGCGATCAATCCCGCAGCCGCGCTATCGGCCGGTCCACCGCCGCCTACAGCAACGAACTTTCCGGCGCCTTCAAGTGCCGAGATCTTCTCGTTGGCCGCAAACAACTGCCCACCATTCACCGCATCGGTACTGGCCGCAGAGCTGACATCCCCCGCCGCCACTCCCGATACGCGCGCACCTTCCATGTCCACAAGCAGGCGATCGGCACTGAACTTCACCACTCCATCCAGATCCGGATCGAAGTTGTCCACGTCCGTACGAAGCTGATCGATGGCGGCGCGGTTGGCCGCGACGCGCTGGTCCTGTGCCGCGAGAGCCTGGGTATGCGTTGCCAGCTGCTGGCCGTGCAGCACCAGTGACTGGCCCTGCGTGGAAACAGACTGGTTGGTGGCATGAAGCTGCTGTCCGGTCACGACATCGGTACTGGTGCCGCTCAGCACGCCGTTGGCAACGTTGTTGACGCGCCGCTTCGCGCCGTCCTTGTTGGCCACATCCACCACGGTGCCAGTGTTGTCTGCGCCCAGGCGCACATTGCCCGTGGCCGATACCTGGCTGACCAGACCACTCAACGCCGTGGCCCTGCCCAGCGCGTTGTCCGCGGCGGTCCTGGCGCCGGTTGCGGCCGTCTGCGCGGCATTGGCCGCATTCTGTGCAGTCGTCACATTGGCATTGGTAGCGTTGAGCTGCTTGCCGGTCACGGCCTCGGTGCTGGACGTACTGAGCGCACCGTCAGCCAGATTGACCAGCTTGCGCTTGATGGCGCTGTTGCCAACGGAAATCTGATTGGCAGCGCTGGTCTGCGAACCATTGCCCAACGCCACCGAACCATTGTGCTGAGCCAGGGAGCGATCACCAATGGCCACGGCACTTTCGGCCGACGATCTGGCCAGATTGCCCATCGCAGTCGAGAAGGGAGCGCTTGCTTGGGTACCACGCCCCAGTGCAGTGGACTGACCAGCACTGGCGTTGCTCTGGTACCCGACAGCGGTGGCATGCACCGCATTGCCCTTTGCCCCATTGCCAATGGCAATGCCGCGGTCGCCCTCTGCTTGGGATTCAAGGCCTACCGCAACAGCACCGTTGCCGCTGCGTGACATTGCTCCCACCGACACACCCGCATTGGCGTTGGCAACACGGTTCCCGTCCTTGTCCACGCCAGACCTTGCGTCATCACCCAGCGCGACGCTCTTGCCGTTGTAGCTCTTGGCGTTGCGCCCCACTGCAGTGCTGATGCCATAAGCATTGGACTCTGCAAGAGCACCGCCACCCAACGCCAGCGCTTCTGCATTGAGTCGCCGGTTGACTGCATCAACACCGGCCTTTGCCTCAGTCGCCGTTGCCGCCGCGGTCGCCACCGATGCATTGGTCGTATGCAACTGGTTGCCGGTGATCGCGTCGGTACTGCCCGCCGCAATCACGCCATCGGCAAGGTATTGGATCCTGCGCTTGTTGCTGCTGTTACCCACCGACACCGTATTGGCGCTGGAGGTCACCGAGTTGGCGCCCAGTGCAACCGAATTTCCGTGCGTGACCGTTGCCCCGCGACCAAGCGCGGTCGTACCGCTGCTGCTTGTCTTGGCCTGATAGCCGATGGCAACGCCGTCATGCGTGGAACTGGCGCCCCCGCCCAAGGCGACGGCACCCGTCCAGCCGCTGGTGCCCGCGGAGGCGCCTGCACCGATGGCGATGCGGGAGATACCCGGGCCGGACGCTGTGCGTGCGCCCCCGCCCAACGCGATGGTATCGTCGCCATCAGCTGTTGAGCCAACGCCCATCGCTAGCGCACGGCTACCCACTGCCTGGGCAGCGTTGGCATTGGTCGCCGCAGTCCCCGTCGCCAGCAACTTCTGACTCTGGCTCACGCTGGACAGCGCCTGCTGCGTAGCGTGCAGCTGCCTGCCGGTCACAACCTCGCTGCTGTTTGCGTCGACTGCACCGTCGGCAACGTATACGATTTTGCGCCGCATGCCGCCGTTACCGACCGACACCTGATTGTCGCCGTAGTCGTTGGAATCCGCGCCCAGCACGACGGAGTTGCGCCCGGCTGCGAGCGCGCCACTCCCCAGCACGACCGCGTTATGCGCATATGACTTCGCATCATTGCCCACCGCGACGCTACCGAGCTCCCAGGCAACCGCCTTGTGCCCCAGCGCGGTCGCGTATTGCCCGTTGGCATTGGCCTGGTAACCGAGTGCCGCGCCGTAGCTGTTGGAGAATGCCCATACACCGACCGCGACCGCCCTGTCACGGGCACCGGCGTACGAACCGAGCTGGACGAAATCGCTGTAGGCCAGCGGAAGCGCGTTCGCGCGGGAGAACGCTCGCCCGCTGGGAGCGGTCACGGCATCCTCGTGCACAAGCATGGCGCTTGTGTTGAACGGGCCAAAGCCAGCGTACAGGGCATCTTCCGTCCACTCATCAGCGCCTGTTTCGAGATGGCCCGCAGTGGCTGCCATGACCGATGCCGGCAGCATGGCCAGCATCAGCGCCAGTCCGGGACCACGCGATGTGTGCCTGCGCGTGCCACGCGCTGCCGCCAGTTCGCTTGCAACCACCCAGCATTGGCGGGCGGCGGACCAGAGTCGTCGATAGATCTTGTTCATGGGATTCTCCTTAACAAACGGAACAGAAGGAACCGCTGTGGCACCAAGCCACAGCGGCGAGATGCACTCAGAGCGCGACGTTGTGCACGTGCTCGCGATAGCCATCGCGGGTCAGCCGATAGCGCAGCTGCAGCGTGTGGCCCGGCTGCAGGGGAAATGGCAGTTCCAGCGCGCTGCCGGGGTACAGGCTGCGCGAGACGTCATGCGCGGTGCAGCGCGCGCCATCGCAGTCAGCGATACTGGTGATGCCCACACGTACCGTGCCGGTGTTGCGCAGCTGGTTTCCCTCCACCTGCACGTCCATCGTCGATTGCGCGGGCAGTACATTGACCAGCGCGCCCCATACCAGGCTGACGCCGACATTGGCCTGGGCCTTCTCACCCTCGCCTGCCGGGTCCGCACGTTCGGGGCCGCGCACGCCCTCGAAGTACACGCGGTATGCCGTTTCCTTTTCGACTGGCTGCAGCGGAATCACACGGATCAGCCGGTTGCCGCCACCGGCGA
Organism: Stenotrophomonas sp. GD03654; assembly: GCF_029845105.1. Lineage (NCBI taxonomy): Bacteria > Pseudomonadati > Pseudomonadota > Gammaproteobacteria > Lysobacterales > Lysobacteraceae > Stenotrophomonas > Stenotrophomonas sp. GD03654. The sequence continues at coordinate 32,370 of NZ_JAOCLC010000021.1, forward strand.
GGGCGAACTTTCCCGGCGTGATGGCGATGGCGGCCTCATTCGGCTCCACCTCGACCTCCTGTTCACCTGCCCCCGCCGGGTCGACGATGCGCTTGATCGATGCCTGCACGTACTGCGGCTGGGTGGACTGCGAGTAGATACGTATCTGCGCGCCTTTCTTCGCGTCCACCGACGTACGCATGGGATGCACGGTGAGATTGGCGTGGGCAGGCAACGCCATCAGCAGCGACAGCGGCAGCAGGCAGCGGACTAGGGTTTTCATCGGGTACTCCATGGGGGATTCAGGGCGTGACGGTGGGAACACGCAGTTCCACCTTGAGATCGCCGCTGTAGTAGCCGGGGCGCTTGGTGCTGACCGGCACGCGCGGTGTTTCCAGCGTCAATGGCGTAGGCACGCAGAACACCGGCTGCGTCATGCCGGGCAGCAGCACCAGCCGCAGCCGTGCGGTATCGATGCCATGCAGCAGCTGCTCCACACCATTGCGCATCGGCAGGCTGCTGCCGTTGTGATCCAGCGTGACGGTGTAGTCCACGCGCTGGGTGGCATCACTGCCGCCATCGACGTGCCATACCGAATAGCCCGAGGGCCCGGGAGGTTGCGCGCCGCTGTCACGCACGGTGACGCCCAGGTAAGCACTCTGCGAGCCCAGCCCGTCGTACAGGCACATGTCGAGCTGGGTACGGCCGCCGATGGTCTGCGCGATCGGGTCGTACTGCAGGTTCAGGCCGACGTGCGGGGTGACTTGATCGAAAAGCGGGAAGTAGATGGAGACCGCGTTCTTGTCTGTTACCGCAAGCGCAAGATCAAACGTATACGTTGCGATATTCAAATGAGATGGTGTATGCAGTGAAAGAGCCAGCTGAGCCGTCCAGTTCCCTGCAACCAACCTCTCAAGCTGCTTTCCTTGCAGCTCCATTGACACAGCCGTTCCCACTGGTTTCCCGAAGCAGGGCGTGAAACTCGATGACCAAATCAAGCGAATTAAACTATCCCAGTAATCAAGGCTACAGGCTGTTGTTGCTTCGCCTCGACGCAGCTCTGCTACCACATCAAGATCTTCTGTCATTCCACTTCGTCGTTCGGTAAATCGAAGCGGAATAACACTCTTGATGCTTGTCGCATTCTCAAGCGTGTCATTGACCGGACATTTCCCCTGTGCCGAGTCACTGCTTGATCTGCAGGTCAGATACAACCTTCCGTAGTCAAGCGTCCCAAGCAGTTCATAGCCCAGCACAGTCCTCGGCGCCCACAACTCGATATCTCCTGGCATCGCAGAGCGATCCCAACTCATCACGATGTCCCGGTGCTCGCTCGACGGATGCGTCTCCGGCGGCTGTTGCGCCATCGCCCTCGGCACCAACACCACCAGCCCACACAACACCGCCATCACCCACCACAACCGACGGCTCACTTCGCACCCCCCGCTGCTGCGGTCTGTGGCGTGGCGGCGATCAGCGCCTGCTCCTGCAGCAACCGCACCACCCGTGCCTGGTGGCGGATGTCGGCCGGCAGCTGGGCCACGGCCAGCGGCTCGCACTGCACGGCGCCTACCAGCATCACCACGCTGCGGCGCTCGCGCACCTGCAGCGGGCAGTGCAGCAACCGGTCGTCCTGCAGCAGGTACAGGGTCTTCTCGCGTCGTGGGAAGTCGGCCACGAAACCTCCATTGCTGCCGGTGCCGGGCACCGGCGCGTTGAGAATGCGGGCACCGCGCAGCGGTGCGCCGGCGATGTCCTGGGCGTTGCCGATGAAGGTGTAGGTCACTTCAATCGGCACCGGCATGCGCACCAGCCGGCCCGGTGACAGAAACAACGGACGCGCGCCGCCCACACCGCTCACGCGCACGGCGGCGATACTGTCCAGGGCGCTGGCGTCCTGCACTTCAGCGCGGTGCGACTGGTAGGCGGATATCGGCAGCAGCCGGCGCTCGCCCAGCTTCAGTCGCTGCCGGCGCAGCCCGCCCACCTGCAGCTCGGCGGCAACGCCGGTCAGGTCCAGGTCGTCGGTGTCATCCACCTGCACCGCCAGCCCCGCGTCGGCGCCAACGCCAGCGCCCCAGTACACACCGCGCTTGCCGATGGCCAGGCCGGAACTGTGCGTGGCGCTGTACGCCACTTCGTTGCCACCCTGGTGCTGGTAGCGCGACACCGTGGCACCGGTCTGGCCGATGCGGTTCTGCAGCTGGGTACTCAGCGTGGCGCTGTAGCGCTCGTTGTTGTTGCCGCGCAGTTCGCCCGATACCTCGCGGTACTGATCCTCGTATTCCTGGCGCAGCGTCTGCCCGGCGCTGTAGTTGATGTCCGGCCGCGCATGCTGTGGTTGCCGCACGTCCACGCCATAGCGTCGCTGCGAACTGCCGCGGTCATCGTGCTGCAGGCGGTTGAGGCTGAAATTGAGGTAGATGCCGCGGTCACGTCCATCGCGCAGTCCACCGCCGCTGGTCTGCTGCCACACGCCGATGCGGCTGGAGACACTGAACTCGCCCCAGCGCTGGCTGCGGCTGTAGCTGGCCTGCCAGGTGCGGCTGAGCTGCGGTATGCGCGTGGGCTGTGGCATCCACGGCGGCAGCAGCGGGTCAAGTCCGGCCAGCGGATCATCATCCAGCCCCGGCCGCACGGTGCCTGCACGCCAGGTCTGGCGGCGCGTATAGGCCACGTAGGCGTTGCCGCCGGCCACCGGCAGCGCCATCGAGGCGCTGAGCGAATCGGCGCAGCCGAGCCGGTCGCGCGCGTCATCCTCGAACTGGCAGGCACGGCCGCGCATGCGCTGGTGGTACACATTCCACGAAGCGCGGCGACGGTAGGAAACCTGATGCTGCTGGCCACGGCTGCCATCGCTGCCGTGCATGCCACTGAAGGTGGCGCGGACTTCCTGGGTGGCAAACACATGGCGCAGGTCCACCCGCAGTTCGCCGTAGCTGAAACCGCCCAGGTCGGCGATGCCAGCGGTCATGGCCACGTTGCGCCCCATCGGCACGCGCAGGCCGCCCATGGCCGCCAGTTCGTCGTCAAAGCGGTCGCTGCGGCGCTCGTTGCGGCGGCCGCCCTGCAGGAACCACTGCACGCTGCTGTCGGTCCAGTCACCGCCCTTGTCGAACGGCGCGTCCTCGTTGCGTACCAGCACGCCGTCTTCGTAGATGTGCAGGCTGACGGTGTAGTTGCCCATGGGGAACCGGCGCGTATCGAGCTGGTTGATGCCTGCCTGCAGGTAGAAGGTCTGCAACAGGCGCTCGCCATCGAACGCATCCACACGCGCATCGCGCGCCAGCAGCACGGTGAGGGGCGTGGCCTGCACGGCGGCGGCGGAGTCCACGTAGGCCTGCGTGGTGCCCAACCGCAGGCCCTGGAAGCGATCCATCGGCAGCATGCTGAAACTGAAGGTGCCGCCCTGCGGGCTGCTCAGGTTGCGGCGGTCCATGCGCCCGGCCTGCAGGTAGTGCTGCTGGCCCAGGTCATGGCGGTAGTAGGCGTTGTCGAGCTGGAAACGGCGGCTGGCAAGGCCGCCGCGGTAGTGCTGCTGGCTGAAGGTCCAGTCGGCGGACAGGTGCCCGCGCTGGAACACGCCCAGTGCGCCCATGCCTTGCGCGGCCAGCGCCTGGTAGCCCCGGCCACCGCTGACATTGAAGGTGTGCTGGTGCAGGAAGGCGTTCTCGGCATTGGCGCTGACCTGGTGGTAGCGCTCGGCGGTCGGCTCGCCGGGGATCCATTGGCGGGCGACAAACAGGCGCACGGCGCCCTCGCCTTCGTCATACAGCGCGCGCACGGCAGTGGGCTCCTGGGGAGGATCGATGTACCCGCAACCGGCACTGGCACCGCCGTAACGGCACGCCAGATGACTGTTGCGCGGCAGCGGCTTCGACAACGCCGGCAGCAGCGCAGCCTGCGCTTCGGCGGACAGCTGCAATGCCTGCAGCGCTTCGGCCGGGGTTTCCAGCTGCACGTGTTCCAGGGTCACGCGCACCGGCACCAGCCCGGTCGAACGACCGAACAGTCGGATCTCCAGTTGTTCGGTCTGGCCTTCGACCAGATCCTCGAAACCGGCGGGAACGCCGCGCGCCGCGACCAGGGGAGTGGCCAGCGACAGGGCGAGCGCGACCGCCAGCCGGGTGACGGCGGGGGCGGGAGCATTCATGGGATTACCGGATGCAGCCGGCCCGGCAAGCGGGCCGGCGCGAGTGCCTTACGGGCTGGTGGTCTTCTGCTGCATGGCGATGGTGACGATGCCTTCGTAGCGGCCACCGCGGGTGATCGGCGCTGGGCTGGTCTGCGCGATACGCAGCGCCATCGGAATCGACGCACCGGGCATGGCGCCATCGAACAGGTCGGATGCGGTGAAATCCTGCGCCGCCACGGTCAGCGCCCTGCCGTTGAGGCTGACGGTCAGCGGCACCGGCGTGCCGCCACCATCGGTGTTGAGCAGCTGCGGGGTGCTGCCAACACGCACTTCGATGTCCTTGCTTTCATCGTTGGAGTAGATACGCACCTGCTGCGACCAGGGCACCAGGCCGCTGACCGGGTTGTGGACCATGTTGACCACCGAATCCAGCGCCGTGCCATCGGCCTTGAGCAGGGCCAGGGTCGGATCGACGTTGGCCCAGACCTTGATGTCGGCGTCGAATGCATTGGCGGACAGCGAAACGGTGGCCAGCGCTGCAGCGAGCGCGGCCTTCTTCAGGATGGAGTTCATGGTGTCTCTCTCGGACGGTGGGATATGAGGCCTCCAGTGCGGAGGCATCACCCGCCTGCGTGGGGGCGGGCGACGGAGAGAATGGTAGGCAGCGCCCTACCCTGCGGCCATTCAAGCTTTCCTAAATAGATGCGTGTTAAGGAGATTCCTTGAAGGCGCTCAATGTTTGAGGGCTATGCAATTGTCCTCACCAGTCCTTTGCAACAACCCTCATTGCACTGACACCAAAATGCATCAGGCCGCCGTTCGGCGGCCTGATGCGATGAACGGTGCGGTGCCTAGAAGAAGATCGCGTACAGGATCAACAGCGGAATCGGCACACCCAGGAACCAGAGCAGAAGCGTTTTCATGGCAGGTCTCCTTGCATCAGATGGGGGTTACAGGTCGCGGCGACGGCCGCCCCAGGTGGCGCTGAGGCTGGCGAAGAACGCGCCGATCAGCAGGGTGATGAACAGCCACAGTGCGGCATAGGCCGTGGCCTTGCGCGCATCGTCGGCAGCTTGCTTGGCGGTGTTCTTGGCCTTTTCCAGCGCAGCACGCATGCGGGTCTGCACGTCGGTCACACGGGCCTGCGCTTCAGCCGGGCTCATGCCCGTCTCGCGCGCGATCAGCTGCGACAGGTACTGGGTATCGGCCGGATCCAGGCCATCGCCCTGCAGACTGTTGACGATGATGCGGTTCACTTCGGCACGGACTTCGCGGCGGTCACCCATCGGGCCATTGCCCGGCATCGGGCGCGGCGGCGGCGGGGCCGTGCGGGCGTCACGTGGGCCGACGCTGGCGACCGGGGAAGGCGTGGCCGGGCCCATGGGCGGCACGCCCGGCGTAGCGTCGGCGGCGCCCGGGGCCGGCGGCGCGCTCGCAGCTGCGGGGTCTGCATGGGTGGCGTTGCGGAACAGCGAGTCCACCCAATAGTTGAGGTCGCCTTCCGGTGCGGCCGCAGCGGCGCTACCGGCACCCGCGGCGGCAACGCCGGCCGTGGATGCAGCGGCGCCTGCAGTGGCGCCGGCAACCTTTGCGCCAGCGCCCAGCACGCCACCGATGGCCGAGGTCAACAGGCCAGCAGTGAGCAGAGTCGCCACAGCCCAGGACACGAAGCCGTGCGCGGTGTCGCGGAAGTAGGTTTCATCGCCGTGCAGCTGCGTCCACTTGGTGCGCAGGCGACCGGCCAGATAACCACCCAGGCCGGAAGCGGCCAGCGCGGTGAAGGTCAGCCAGATGATGCTGGACCAGCCGAAGGTTTCCTTGCTGACGCCTTCGAACGACCACGGTGACACCGAGGACAGACCAAGGCCTACACCCAGGATGAGCAGGATGAGGGACAGTGCAGCGGCGGCAACGGCGCCGGCCAGGATCGCGCCCCAGGACACTGCGCTTTCGCTGGTGGGCGGCACGATGGGTGAGGTAACGACAGCGGCGACGTCGGGACCGAGCGGGCCGCGCTCGGGTGGATCGAATCGGGTACTCATGGGATGGATGCTCCGTATCAGTGCTGCGGGTGCAGCTGGCGTCCTGAGGCTGCGCGAGCGTTTGTGAAGCTGGCGAGACCCTTGAATCACGCGGTCTTGGCGCGGTGAAGAGCGTGCCAACCAAGATTGGCACCTACCAAAAAGCGGGAACGCGGTAGATCCATGCCACGCGTGGATGATTTTTCCCGAGTGTCGAAAGCGTGCCAACCAAGCTTGGCATCCACCAGAGCCGAAGCAAAAAAAAACGCCCCGCGGATGCGGGGCGTTCTCGGCACAACCTACGCGGGCGATCAGCCCTGGTAGTCGCGCACGTCGCTGCCGGTGTAGACCTGGCGCGGACGGCCGATCTTCATTTCCGGGTCGACCTGCTGTTCCAGCCAATGCGACACCCAGCCGGAGGTGCGGCCCAGGGCGAACATGACGGTGAACATCTCGGTCGGGATCTGCAGCGCCTTGTAGATGATGCCGCTGTAGAAATCGACGTTCGGGTACAGCTTGCGGGCGACGAAGTACTCGTCCTGCAGCGCGGCCTGTTCCAGCTTGACGGCCACGTCCAGCAGCGGATCCTGCACGCCCAGCTGCTTGAGCACCTTGCTGGTCATCTCACCGATGACCTTGGCGCGCGGATCGAAGTTCTTGTAGACGCGGTGGCCGAAGCCCATCAGGCGGAAGCCGGAGGTCTTGTCCTTGGCCTTGACCACGGCGGACTCGACGTTGTCGGCGCTGCCGATCTCTTCCAGCATCTTCAGCACGGCTTCGTTGGCGCCGCCGTGGGCCGGACCCCACAGCGCGGTGACGCCAGCGGCGACCGACGCGTACGGGTTGGCACCGGTCGAACCGACCAGGCGCACGGTCGAGGTCGAGGCGTTCTGCTCGTGGTCGGCGTGCAGGATGAACAGCAGGTCCAGCGCCTTGACCACGTCCGGGTTCAGATCGTACTGGCCATCAGCCGACTCGAAGGTCTGCTTCAGGAAGCGGCTGACGTAGTCCAGCGAGGTGTCCGGCTTGTTGGCCGGCAGGCCCTTGCCGTGGCGGTAGATCAGCGCCGACAGGGTCGGCACCTTGGCGATCAGGCGCACGGCGGCCTGGCGGCGCTGCTCGGCGTCGGACAGGTCCAGAGAGGCGTGGTAGATGCCCGACAGCTGCGCGATGGCGGCGGTCAGGATCGCCATCGGATGGGCATCCTTGGCGAAGCTGCCGATCAGGGTGTTGATCGACTCATCGACGTTGGCTTCGGCAGCCAGCTCGTCGGTGAAGGCCTTCAGCTGCTCGGCGCTCGGGCGCTCGCCGTTGATCAGCAGGTAGGCCACTTCGACGTAGCTCGACTTTTCCGACAACTGTTCGATCGGGTAGCCGCGGTACAGCAGCACGCCCTTGTCGCCGTCGATGTAGGTGATGGCGGACTTGCAGCTGGCCGTCGCGGTGAAACCGGAATCGTAGGTGAAGTACCCCGTTTCCTTGGTCAGCTTCGCGATGTCGACGCAGTCGTTGCCAAGGGTGGGTTTGATGACGGGCAGAACGACCGACTTATCGCCGGCGTTGAGCGTGACCTGATCAAGATCGGACACTGTGTGCGCTCCTTCATGGGAAGGCGCCTGCCCAAGCGCATTGGTCAGGCACGTGAATGACGTCCTCGGCCTGTGCCGGGGATCACGCCATTATCGCACAGCAGCATTTGCCCGGCGCTAGACAGAAGTCGTAGACGACAGGCGGCCAGACGCCGGCCGTTGAGCGGCCCGGATCGGCAAAAGCGTTGTCACCCGAACGCAGTGTTCCGTCCATCCAAACGCCCGTTGGGTTGGCGTTGGGGAAAAACAAACGGCCGCGCAGAGCGCGGCCGTCGGTTCGAAGCTGGATCGACAGATCAGCGCGCGTAGCGCTTCTGGAACTTGTCGATACGGCCCGAGGTGTCGATGACCTTGTGCTTGCCCGTATAGAACGGGTGCGAAGCCGAGGAAATTTCAACCTTGACCAGCGGGTATTCGTTGCCGTCTTCCCACTGGATGGTTTCCTTCGTCGCCATGGTCGAGCGGGTCAGGATCTTGAAATCGGAGGTGACGTCATGGAAGACGACGTCGCGGTAGTTCGGATGGATATCGGCCTTCATGGGCTCACACCGTAAATGGGCTGGTGGTCAAGAGCGGCATTATAAGCACCGGTTGCCGCCCGGGGCAACCGGTGCCGGTCAATCGACGTCAGTCCGCACCCAGGGCCTGGCGCACCAGGGCCTCGAAACGCTGCTGGTCGTAGGCCATCAGCAGATCGCAGTTGTCCGGCTGGCCGGTCTGGCGGTTCCAGTCGACGATGGTGGCGCCGCGGCTGAACGTACCGTTCAGCTCCACATTCAGCGGCCGCGACTCGACCTGCAGCTGCCCTTCCGGGTTCAGCGCCCAGGCCATGGCCACCGCATCGGCGGTGTACCAGCGACCGCCCTTGCTGTCTTCGGACAGGCCACGGGTCTTGCGCGAGATCAGCTCGTAGAAGCGGGCACGGTCGGAATCGGCCTGCAGCCACTTCTCCGCCTGCTCAAGCGGCAGACCGTGGGCCACAGTGGCCTCCCAGTCCGAAACCAGCAGGTGCTTGAACGAGGTGAACACCACGTGCGCCGCTTCCGGGTCGAACGCAATGTTGAATTCGGCCGCCGGAGTGATGTTGCCGTGGCAGGTGACCGCGCCGCCCATCACCACGATGCGCTTGATGCGCTCGGGAAGGGTCGGGTCCAGCTTCAGTGCCAGGGCCAGGTTGGTCAACGGGCCAAGCATCACCAGCATCAGTTCGCCGGCGTGCTCGTGCGACAGGCGCAGGATGGCCAGCGCAGCGTGCTCGGCCTCGGCCTGGCGGCTCGGCGGCGGCAGGTCCACGTCGCCGTAGCCATCACGGCCATGCACGTGGGCAGCGTCAACGGAGGGGTGCAGCAGCGGATCCGGGCTACCGGCAAACACCGGTACGTCGGCGCGGCCGACGATGTCGCAGAGCTTGAGGGCGTTGCGTACGGTGTACTGCAGGCCGACATTGCCGGCGGCGATGGTCAGGGCGACCACGTCATGCCGTTCATCGGCAAAGGCCATCAGCAGGGCCAGGGCGTCGTCCACACCGGGGTCGGTGTCGATCAACAGGGGGATCTTGTGGGTCATCGTTGCCGTCTTCAGATCGGCAACGAAGTGTGGACCGGGATGATGACCGTTGCAAGTACGGGGGTCGGCAGGGCTGCGCCCTGCACCCGCAGAGGCCGGAGCAACGGCAACGGCAACGTCAAAAGCTGGTTTTCTGGGGGATGGCGGGGTGGATCCGGTTGCGGGGGACGCCGTAAACCCCGCTCCGCGGTCCGGCCCAGCCGCTGGCGGCTGTGCGTTCGGGCGCTTGCGAAGCAATGCTTCGCAAGCAAAGCGCCCTCACCCTTGGGGGCTTGGCCGCGGCATCCATGCCGCGGACACCCCCGCAACCGGCCCCACCCCGCCTTCGACAGTTTTTCGCGGCTGTTGGTGGGTGTCGACCTTGGTCGACACATCCATGCAATGCGTGGATGAACATGGAAACGATCGAAAGCGATGTCTGTAGAGTCGAGCCATGCTCGACTTCTGCGCGCAGCGCGAACGGCAGCCGAGCATGGGCTCGGCTCTACAGGGATCAGGCCGAGGCGTAACGCACGGCGGTGCCGATCCAGCGCTGCACCACACGATCGGCCAGCGCGGGCTGCTGCGCCAGCAGGCGCTCAGCCAGCTCATGCACGCCCGGCAGCAGACCGGCATCGCGCGCGAGATCAGCAATGCGGAAACCGGCCAGGCCGGTCTGCCGGGTACCCAGCAGTTCGCCGGGACCGCGCAGCTCCAGATCCTTTTCGGCGATGACGAAACCATCGTTGGTTTCGCGCATGGTCTGCAGGCGCTCGCGTGCCATCTGCGAGAGCGGCGCCTGGTACAGCAGCACGCAGCGCGACACCGCCGAACCACGCCCCACGCGACCGCGCAGCTGGTGCAGCTGGGCCAGACCCAGACGCTCGGCATTTTCGATCACCATCAGTGAGGCGTTGGGCACGTCCACGCCGACTTCGATCACGGTGGTCGCCACCAGCAGGTCGATGTCGCCGGCCTTGAACGCCACCATCGTCGCCAGCTTTTCAGCGGCCTTCAGGCGGCCATGCACCAGCCCCACGCGCACGCCCGGCAGCAGCGCCTGCAGCGATTCGTAGGTCGCCTGCGCGGGCGTGGCATCCAGTTCTTCGCTTTCCTCGATGAGCGTGCACACCCAGTAGACCTGACGCCCTTCCTGGCAGGCCAGTGCGATGCGCTCGATCAATTCCGGGCGACGGTCATTGTTGAGTGCGACGGTCTGCACCGGCGTGCGGCCCGGCGGCAGTTCGTCGATGGCCGACACATCCAGGTCGGCGTACTCGGACATTGCCAGCGTGCGCGGAATCGGTGTGGCGGTCATCACCAGCTGGTGCGGCACGCTGTTGCCGCCTGCGCCCTTGTCGCGCAGCGCCAACCGCTGGTGCACGCCGAAGCGGTGCTGCTCGTCGACAATGGCCAGGGCCAGGTCCTGGAACACCACCGCCTCCTGCATCAGTGCGTGGGTACCGACCACCACCTGTGCTTCGCCGTTGGCGACCTGCTCCATCACCCTGGCGCGCGCCTTGCCGGTGACCTTGCCGGCCAGCCACGCGATACGCACGCCGAGCGGCTCCAGCCACCCGCGCAGGTTGTTGAGGTGCTGTTCGGCCAGCAGCTCGGTGGGGGCAGCCAACGCGACCTGCTTGCCCTGCTCCACCGCCAGCATCGCGGCCAGCGCGGCGACCACGGTCTTGCCGGAACCGACGTCGCCCTGCACCAGCCGCAACATCGGGCTGGGCCGCGACAGGTCTTCGCGGATCTGCTTGAACACGCGCGCCTGCGCGCCGGTCAGCGCGAACGGCAGCTGATTCAGCAGCGCCTTGGCCAGCTTGCCGGGACCGGCCAGCGGCGGTGCGTGGTGCGCCTGGAGGGCAATGCGCTGGCGGCGCAGGCTGAGGTGGTGGGCCAGCAGCTCTTCCATTGCCAGGCGACGCTGCGCTGGATGAGTGCCGGCGGCCAACGCGGCCAGGTCGGCATCCGGTGGCGGCCGGTGTACGGTCAGCAGCGCGCTGCGCAGTGACGGCAGGCCAAGGCCGTCGAGCCAGCCGCTGGGCAGCAGTTCCAGCGCGCTTTCCTCGGGCAGGCGGTCCAGCGCCTGGCCGATCAGCTTGCGCATGGTCATCGGGCCGACGCCTTCGACGGTGGGATACACCGGGTCGAGGCGGTCACCGAGTTCGGGATCGTCGTTGCGGCCCAGTACCTGGTAGCTGGGGTGGACGATTTCCAGGCCGAGCTGGCCCGGTTTGGGCGTGCCGAAGCAGCGCAGCCGGTTGCCGACCGCGAACTGGCCGACCTGCTGCTGGCGGAAGTGGAAGAAGCGCAGCACCAGGGTGCCCCGCCCTTCGTCTTCCACAGCCACTTTCAGCATCGGCCGGTAACGCATGCCGCGCTCGACCGCGACCACCCGCCCTTCCACCTGTGCCGGCACGCCGTTGCGCAGGTCTTCGATGCGGGTCAGCCGGGTCCGGTCTTCATAACGCAGCGGCAGGTGAAGCCAGAGATCCTGCAGGGTGGCCAGGCCACGCGCCTGCAGTTTGGCGGCCACGGCCGGACCCACGCCCGCGAGCATCGCCAGGGATGCTTCGCCGGACGGTGACAGGACCGGGGTGACCGCCGCCTTGCGTGCCACGTGGCGGTCAGTCGATGACCATCACCGCGTCGACCTCGAAGTTGGCGCCCTTCGGCAGGCCGGAGACTTCGATGGTGGAACGGGCCGGGTACGGGGCCTGGAAGTAGTCCTGCATGACCGCATTGACCTTGGCGAACTCGCCCAGATCGGTCAGGTACAGGCCGAGGCGCACGACCTTGTCCAGCGAGCCGCCAGCGGCTTCAGCCACAGCCTTGAGGTTGTCAAAGGCGCGGCGGGCCTGCGCTTCGACGTCACCGGCGCCGACGATGTCGCCGGTGGCCGGGTCGAGCGGGATCTGGCCGGAGAAGTACACGGTGTTGCCGGCGCGCACGGCCTGCGAGTACGGGCCGATGGCGGCGGGAGCCTTTTCGGTGTTGATGATCTGGCGGGACATGGGTCGCTCCGGTGCTTGGGGGAAAACAGAGCGGTGATTGTAGCAACCCGGTAGTGCCGGCCGCTGGCCGGCAAGTGCGCGATGCAACCGAGGATCCACACGGTTGCCGGCCAGCGGCCGGCACTACCGGGGTCGCGTTATTGCCGGCGCACCGCTTGCACGACCGACAGGCGGCGCAGGCGGCGCATCACCTCGGCCAAGTGGTTGCGGTCGCGCACCTGGATGTTGAACGCCAGCACGGCGGCGTTGAAGTCGCGGTCCAGGTAGTCCACGCGCTCGATGTTGGAATGGCTCTGCGCAATGGCGGCGGCCAGCTGCGCCAGCACGCCGGTGCCGTTCTCCACTTCCACCACCAGCGAGGTGTCGTAGTCGCCGGAGACGGTGGTATCCCAGCCGATCGGCACCCAGCGCTCGGGTGACTTGCGCAGCTCGGCCAGGTTCGGGCAGTCCATGCGGTGCACCACGATGCCCTTGCCGGCGGTGTGGTAGCCCATGATCTCGTCGCCGGGAATCGGCTGGCAGCAGCCGGCGAAGGTGACCACGCCGCGCTCGCTGCCGTTGATCAGGATCTTTTCCTGCGAATGGTGGCGCGAATGCGGGCCGCCACGCAGTTCGGCGTAGGCCATCAGTGCCTGCGCGGCCTGGGTCGGCATCCAGTTGCCCAGCGCGACCTCGGCCAGCAGGGCCTCCAGGCGCGGGAAACGATGCTCGGTGAGGAACGCATCCAGGCGCCCCTTCGGCAGCCGCTCCAGCGACGAATCCATCGCTTCCAGCGCACGGTCGAGCATGCGGTGGCCCAGCTGCACGGCATCTTCGTGCTCCAGCTGCTTGAGCTGGTGGCGGATGGCGGTGCGCGCCTTGCTGGTGACCACGAATTCCAGCCACTGCGGTTTCGGCGTGGCCGAGCGTGCGGTGATGATCTCCACCGACTGCCCCGACACCAGCTTGGTGCGCAGTGGCACCAGTTTCTTGTCCACGCGCGAGGCCACCGCCATGTTGCCGACATCGGTATGCACGGCGTAGGCGAAATCGAGCGCTGTGGAATTGCGCGGCAGGGCCAGGATCTTGCCCTTCGGCGTGAACAGATAGACCTCGTCCGGGAACAGGTCGACCTTGACGTTGTCGAGGAACTCCAGCGACGAACCGGCAGCGCGCTGCGAGTCGATCAGTTCGACGATCCAGGCGTGGGCGCGGCTCTGCGCGCTGTTGGGCGAATCGCCACCAAACTTGTAGGTCCAGTGCGCGGCCACGCCGCGTTCGGCGATCAGGTCCATTTCCTCGGTGCGGATCTGCACCTCGATCGGCGAGCCGTAGGGCCCGAACAGCACGGTGTGCAGCGACTGGTAACCGTTGGCCTTGGGAATGGCGATGAAATCGCGGAAGCGGCCATCCAGGGGTTTGAACGTGGCGTGCACCGAACCCAGCGCGTGATAACAGCTGGGCACGCTGCGCACGACCAGGCGGAAGCCGAACACGTCCATCACCTGGTCGAAGGATTTGTTCTCGTCGCGCATCTTGTTGTAGATGCTCCACGGGGTCTTGATGCGGCTGACCAGGCGGTGCTCGATGCCCTCTTTCGCCAGCCGCTGCGACAGCTGCACTTCCACCTGCGCCATCGCTTCGCGGCGCACCACCGGCTGGCTGCGGATGTGTTTTTCGATGATGGCGTGGCGCCACGGGTACAGCGCCTTGAAGCCCAGGTTCTGCAGCTCGCTCTTGACCAGGCTCATGCCCAGGCGCTGGGCGATGGGCGCGTAGATCTCCAGCGTCTCGCGGGCGATGCGGCCGCGCGCTTCGCGGCTCTGCGCGCCCAGCGTGCGCATGTTGTGCAGGCGGTCAGCCAGCTTGATCATGATCACGCGCAGGTCGCGCGACATCGCCAGCAGCATCTTGCGGAAGCTCTCGGCGGCCGCTTCCTGGCGGTCGCGGAACTTCAGCTTGTCCAGCTTGGTCACGCCGTCGACCAGTTCGGCCACGGCTTCGCCGAACTCGGCGGCCAGCGCCTCACGGGTCAGCGGGGTGTCTTCGATGGTGTCGTGCAGGATCGCGGCGATCAGCGCTTCCACGTCCAGGCCCAGCTCAGCCAGCACCTGGGCCACGGCCACCGGATGGGTGATATAGGGCTCGCCCGACTTGCGCGTCTGCCCGGCGTGCGCGGCGGCTCCGACTTCCCAGGCGCGGCGCAACAGCGGCAGCTGTTCCGGCGGCAGGTAATGGGCGGCGCGTTCAAGCTGGAGGACGTAGTCGGGTACGGCGGCAGCGGGGGCTGCGGCGACCTTGGCAGTGGGGCCTGGGTTCATGCCCGAAGCCTATTCCAGCGCGACGTTTACGGCAAATCCTGAATGCGAAACAGCCCGCACGGGGCGGGCTGTTCGGCACATCCAACGATTACGTTGATCGATGCGATCAATCGTCGTTCTTGGACATGTCTTCGTCGGCGACCACTTCCGCGGCAGCCCACTCCAGCGCTTCACGCTCGGCGCGCTCACGCTCGGCCTTCTCGACTTCGTCGATCAGCGCGTTGTCGATCTTGCGGGCGGCGATTTCGCGCAGCGCCAGCACGGTCGGCTTGTCCTCGGTCTCGCTGTTGTCCAGCGTGGCCTGCACGCCGTTGGCGAGCTGGCGGGCACGCTTGGAAGCCATCATGACCAGTTCGAAACGGTTGTTAACGACTTCCAGGCAATCTTCTACGGTGATGCGGGCCATACGGGCTCCCGGCGACCGGTCGGCCGCTCAGTCGAATGAGGGAAAGGGGACGGAGTGTACTGGCAGGGGCTGGACAAAATCAAGCCAACCCCCACCCGATTCTTTTGGAATCAGTCAGTTGCGCCCGGATCGGGGGTCAACAGGGCCTGGATCAGGCCGGCGTGGCGGACCTTCTGGGCCTCCCGGCGCAGGCGGCTGGCGGTGAAGATGGCGCACAGCTCGTCCACGGCGGTGTCGAACACCTCGTTGACGATGACGTAGTCGAACTCGTTGAAGTGCAGCATCTCGTCACGGGCCGCGCCCAGGCGCTGGGCGATGACTGCCTCGCTGTCCTGGCCGCGCTTGCGCATGCGGTCCTGCAGGGCCTGCTTGGACGGCGGCAGGATGAACACGGTGACCGTGCCCGGCACCAGCTGGCGCACCTGCTGCGCGCCCTGCCAGTCGATTTCCAGCAGCACGTCCTGCCCGGCGGCCAGCTGCGGTTCCACAGACTGGCGGGCGGTGCCCTTCCAGTCGCCGTGCACCCAGGCATGCTCGAAGAAGTCGCCTGCGGCGATCATTTCCTCGAACTTCTCGGCGCTGACGAAATGGTAGTGCTGGCCGTTCACTTCACCGGGGCGCATCGCGCGCGAGGTGAAGGAGATCGACAGGGCGATCTGCGGGTCACGCGCCAGGGTGGCATTGACGATGCTGCTCTTGCCGGCGCCGGACGGGGCGGCAACGATGTACAGCGTGCCGCGCGCAACGGCGTCCGACGGCTTCGACGGGGCGCTCATGCGGGGGATCCAACGGGTTGATTTCGCAAAATTTTTCCTCGATGTTCCAGCTCCGGCGCGGAGGATCGCGCCAGGACGGCGGGGGCTGCGCGGAACATCCTGGAACCAGGCCCGGCAGACGCTTCCCCGGGGTGCGGGCACGCAACTTTACCAGAGCGGCCCCGTTACGCGCCCGCCCGGCAGGCGCCGCGCCTTGTGCCACATGGGCGTGCGGGGGCCTGTGCTATAACCGGGCCGTACCCAACGACAGCCCGGAGGCCAGCGCCTCCCCGCCATCCCAGGAGAACGGCATGCCATCGATGAGCCGCCGCCAGTTCCTGAAAGTGACCGGGACAACCCTGGTCGGCTCCAGTCTGGCATTGATGGGCTTCGCGCCCGGCATCGCGCTCGCGGAGGTCAGGCAGTACAAGCTGACCCGTGCGACCGAGACCCGCAACACCTGTACCTACTGTTCGGTGGCCTGCGGCATCCTGATGTACAGCCTCGGCGATGGCGCCAAGAACGCCGAGCCGAGCATCTTCCATATCGAGGGCGACCCGGACCATCCGGTGAACCGCGGCACGCTGTGCCCGAAGGGCGCCGGCCTGGCCGACATCATCCACAGCAAGTCGCGCCTGCTCTACCCCGAGTACCGCGCGCCGGGCTCGAACGAGTGGAAGCGGCTGAGCTGGGACGATGCGCTGGACCGCATCGCGCGGCTGATGAAGGAAGACCGCGATGCCAACTTCGTGCAGAAGAACGAAGCCGGGCAGACGGTCAACCGCTGGCTGACCACCGGCATGCTGGCGGCCTCGGCCACCAGCAATGAAACCGCGGTGCTGACCCACAAGGTCGTCCGCTCCCTCGGCATGCTGGCATTCGACAACCAGGCACGTGTCTGACACGGCCCGACGGTGGCAGGTCTTGCCCCGACGCTAGGCCGTGGTGCGATGACGAATCACTGGGTCGACATCAAGAATGCCGACCTGATCCTGATCATGGGTGGCAATGCCGCCGAGGCGCACCCGTGCGGGTTCAAATGGGTGACCGAGGCCAAGGCACACAACAAGGCCCGGCTGATCGTGGTCGATCCGCGTTTCAACCGCTCGGCTGCGGTGGCCGACGTGTACGCGCCGATCCGCACCGGCACCGACATCGTGTTCCTGGGCGGGCTGATCAACTACCTGTTGACCGAGGACCGCATCCAGCACGAGTACGTGCTGAACTACACCGACATGTCGTTCCTGGTGAAGGACGAGTTCGCCTTCAAGGACGGCCTGTATTCGGGCTACAACGAAGAGAAGCGCAGCTACGACCGCTCCAGCTGGGACTACGCCTACGGTGACGATGGCTTCGTGCGCAGCGACCCGACGCTGAAGGACCCGCGCTGCGTCTACAACCTGCTCAAGCAGCACTACGCGCGCTACACCGTGGAGATGGTCGAACGCATCTGCGGCACGCCGGCCGACAGCATCCGCCAGATCTGGGACATGATCGCGTCCACCGCCGGCAAGGACAAGGCGATGACCATCCTGTACGCGCTGGGCTGGACGCAGCACTCGATCGGCGCGCAGAACGTGCGTGCCGGGACCATGGTGCAGCTGCTGCTGGGCAACATCGGCGTGGCCGGTGGTGGCATGAACGCCTTGCGCGGGCATTCCAACATCCAGGGCCTGACCGACATCGGCCTGATGTCCGACCTGTTGCCCGGCTACCTGACGCTGCCGAAGCAGGACGAGCAGGACTACGAGGCCTACATCGCCAAGCGCACGCAGAAGCCGTTGCGCGCCAACCAGATGTCGTTCTGGCAGAACTACCCGAAGTTCCACGTCAGCCTGATGAAGTCGTGGTGGGGCGATGCCGCCACCGCCGACAACAACTGGTGCTTCGACCACCTGCCCAAGCTCGACAAGCCGTACGACATGCTGCAGGCGTACGAGCTGATGAATGAAGGCAAGATCCATGGCTACATCTGCCAGGGCTTCAATCCGCTGGCCTCGGCGCCGAACAAGGGCAAGCTGATCAGCGCGTTCTCCAAGCTGAAGTTCATGGTCAGCATGGACCCGCTGGAAACCGAGACCATCGCCTTCTGGCAGAACCACGGTGCGTTGAACGATGTCGACCCGAGCACGATCCAGACCGAGGTGTTCCGCCTGCCGACCACGTCATTCGCCGAGGAAAATGGCGCCGTGGTGAACTCCTCGCGCTGGCTGCAGTGGCACTGGAAGGGTGCCAATCCGCCGGGCGAAGCGCGCAGCGACATCGAGATCATGTCCGAGCTGTTCCATCGCATCAAAGCGATGTACGAGAAGGACGGCGGTGCGTGGTGGGAGCCGGTGCGCGACCTGGCGTGGAAGTATTCCAATCCGGAGCTGCCGACGCCGGAAGAACTGGCGATGGAATACAACGGCAAGGCGCTGGCCGACGTGTTCGATCCGAAGGACCCGACCAAGCTGGTGCGCAAGGCCGGCGAGCAGCTGGCCGCATTCGGCGACCTGCGCGACGACGGCAGCACCGCCTCCGGCTGCTGGATCTATATCGGCGCCTGGGGCCCGACCGGCAACATGATGGCGCGGCGCGACAACAGCGACCCCACCGGCATCGGCAACACGCTGGGCTGGGCCTGGGCGTGGCCGGCCAACCGCCGGGTGATGTACAACCGCGCCTCGTGCGACCTGGCCGGCCAGCCGTTCGATCCCCGCCGCACGCTGCTGGCCTGGAACGGCAAGAACTGGGGCAGCGTGGACGTGCCGGACTTCAAGGCCGACGAAGATCCCGCCGGCGGCATGGGACCGTTCATCATGAACCCGGAGGGCATCGCCCGCTTCTTCGCCAAGGCCGGCATGGCCGAAGGCCCGTTCCCGGAACACTACGAGCCCTTCGATACCCCGCTGCGCAGCAATCCGCTCAGCCCCGGCCAGGCACTGACGCTGAACAATCCGGCAGCACGCGTGTTCGCCAGCGACCGTGCACAGATCGGTTCGCCGGACGAGTTCCCGCATGTGGCCACCACCTACCGCCTGACCGAGCATTTCCACTTCTGGACCAAGCACGGCAAGTTGAATGCCATCATCCAGCCCGAGCAGTTCGTCGAGATCGGCGCGGCCTTGGCCGACGAGCTGGGCATCAACAACGGCAGCCGCGTGCGCGTCAGTTCCAAGCGCGGCCACATCGAAGCGGTGGCCATGGTGACCAAGCGCATCAAGGCCCTGCAGATCGATGGCCGGACCGTGCACCAGGTGGGCGTGCCGATCCACTGGGGTTTCCTCGGTGCGGCCAAGCCCGGATACATCGCCAATACGCTGACCAACGCCATCGGTGACGGCAACTCGCAGACGCCCGAATCGAAGTGCATCCTGGTCAAGGTCGAGAAGGTGTAGGAGACACGCCATGTCACTGCAATCCCTGGACATCATTCGCCGCTCGGCCACCACCACGCCCTCGCCGGAGGCGCGTGGTGCGCACACCGGCCAGGTCGCCAAGCTGATCGATGTGAGCAAGTGCATCGGCTGCAAGGCCTGCCAGGTCGCCTGCATGGAATGGAACGACCTGCGCGACGAAGTGGGCAGCTGCGTTGGCAGCTATGACAACCCGCCCGACCTGAGCGACCAGTCGTGGACGGTGATGAAGTTCCGTGAGTACGAGGACGAGAAGGGCAAGCTGGAATGGCTGATCCGCAAGGAAGGGTGCATGCACTGCAGCGATCCGGGCTGCCTGAAGGCCTGTCCGTCGCCCGGCGCAATCATCCAGTACGCCAACGGCATCGTCGACTTCCAGGAAGAGAACTGCATCGGCTGCGGCTACTGCGTGACCGGTTGCCCGTTCGACGTGCCGCGCATTTCCAAGAAGGACCACAAGGCCTACAAGTGCACGCTGTGCTCGGACCGGGTGGCGGTGGGCCAGGAACCGGCCTGCGTGAAGACCTGCCCGACCGGTGCGATCACCTTCGGCAGCAAGCAGGCGATGACCGAGCACGCGGCCGGACGCGTGGACGACCTGAAATCGCGCGGCTACGAGAACGCCGGCCTGTACGACCCGCAGGGCGTGGGTGGCACCCACGTGATGTACGTGCTGCAGCATGTGGACAAGCCTGAGCTGTACGCCGACCTGCCCAAGGACCCGCGCATCAGCCCGATGGTGGAAGTCTGGAAGGGCGTGGCCAAGCCGCTGGGCGTGCTGGCGATCGCCGCCACCGCCTTCGCTGGGTTCCTGCATTACATCGGCATCGGCCGCAACACGGTCAATGACGAGGAAGAAGAGGAAGCCGAACACGAGGCGAAGAAGATCGAAGAGGAGCAGCGGCCATGAAGTACGCCCCGCACCCGCGCCAGATCATCCGCTACCGTGCGCCGACCCGCATCAACCACTGGATCGTGGCGATCTGCTTCGTGCTGACCGCCTTGTCCGGGTTGGCCCTGTTCCACCCTGCCCTGTTTCCGCTGACCCAGCTGTTCGGCGGTGGACCGTGGACGCGCATCCTGCATCCGTTCATCGGCTTGGCCATGGTGGTGGGCTTTGCACTGCTGGCGTTCCGCATGTGGCGCGACAATCTGCCGACCGCTGACGATCGCGCGTGGATGCGCGGCATGCGCGATGTGCTGCGCAACGAGGATGAGAAGCTGCCGCCGGTGGGCCGTTTCAATGCGGGCCAGAAGCTGCTGTTCTGGGCCATCATCGGCTGCCTGTCGGCGCTGCTGCTGACCGGCTTCGTGATCTGGCGGCAGTATTTCAGCCACTTCTTCCCGATCGGGGTGATCCGCTTCTCGGTACTTGCCCATGCGCTGTTCGGCTGGGTGCTGATCTGCGCGATCGTGGTGCACATCTACGCAGCGCTCTGGATCAATGGCTCGGTGCGGGCGATGACCCAGGGCAAGGTGACCTATGGGTGGGCGTACAAACATCACCGGCAATGGTTCCGGGACATCCTGCGCGGACGGCGGGAAGAGGGGTAGCGGCAGGGCCTGCGGCCCTGCACCCGCAGAGGCAACGTCAACGTCAAAAGCTGGCTTCCTGAGGGGTGGCCGGGTGGGTCCGGTTGCGGGGGACGCCGTAAACCCGTCCTTGGGGGCTTGGCCGCCGCATCCATGCCGCGGACACCCCCGCAACCGGACCCACCCCGCCTTCGACAGTTTCCCGCTGCTGTCGGAATGGCATGAGCTGCTCTTGGCGGGTGTCGACCTTGGTCGACACAATGAACATGGCAACGACCGAAACCGAATTTTGTAGAGTCGAGCCATGCTCGACTGCTTTGCTCGACTGCGTTGTTTGAACACGCTGGACGCCAGCGCCGACAACGGCGAGGATGGAGCCTGGTTCTTCTGGCCGGCCCTGCATGGCGCAACGCATCCTTGAACCCGGTGAGATCGAGACGCTCGCCTCGCGCGATGTCCCGCGCATCATCCTGCCCGATGTCACGTCCCTGTTTGCTGAGCGCGCGACGCGCCTGCGCAGCCTGGCTGCGCGCAGTGCCATCGGCGGCTACCTGCAGCTGCTGGCGGCGCTGGCCGATGCACAGCAGGCGCTGCTGGACGAGCTGACACCGCAGCAACGCGAGGCGCTGCAGTCGCACGCACGTGCGCAGCAGTCGAGTGCGGCGGCCGGTGCCGGCATGCCGTTGCGGCCGGCCAACACGCTTCAACTGGATGGACGCTGGCGCGACTGGCTGCGCACGCTGTGCCAGCACTGTGCCGACGAGGCCGGGCTTCCGGTGGAAACCCGCCAGGAGCTGCAGCGCGTCGCCGCGGCCGACGATGCCTGGCTGGATGCGCAGGCGCATGCCGTGCTGGAGCGCGATGACGCGCCGTCGGTAGATGCGGTCGCTGCGCTGCTGGTCATGAATGCACTGCAGGCTTATTGGGCGGTGCTGGCGGACAGCTTCCGCCCCACCGACCTGAAACCGTTGGCCGATGCACCCGGCCTGTGCCCGTTGTGCGGCTCGCTACCGGTGGTCAGCGTAGTGCAGGCACGCCCACCCTATGCGTCTTACCGTTACCTGTCGTGCTCGCTGTGCGCCTGCCAGTGGCACTACGTGCGCGTGCAGTGCAGCCAGTGTGGTGCCGCCGGCAAGGACATCGCCTATCGCGCCCTGGCCGATGTGGACGGCGACAGCGGCGAGGCGGTGCGCGAGAGCGCGGTGCGTGCCGAGACCTGCGACCACTGCCACAGCTACCGCAAGATCCTGTATCTGGAGAAAGACCCGTCACTGGAGCCGGTTGCCGATGACCTCGGCACGCTGGCGCTGGATCTGCTGCTGGCCGAGGAAGGCTATGCGCGCGCCAGCCAGAGTCCGCTGTTGTGGCAATCCGACGGCGATTGAGGCGATGAGCGCCACGCCCCCCACCCCGGCATCGGTTTCCGCCCTGCCCTCGCTGGACCGGGTGCTGCGCCTGCCTGCACTGGCGCCACTGATCGAAGGCCACGGTCGAAGCCGCATCACCCAGCTGCTGCGTTCGCACCTGCAGGTGCTGCGTGAGCGTATCAGCGCCGGCCAGTTGTCGACCGCGCAGCTGCAGGAAGCGGTTGAGGGCCCAGCGCTGGCCGCAGCGGTCGAGGCCGCACTCGCAGCCGATGCACGGTTGGACCTGCAGCCGATGTTCAACCTGACCGGCACCGTGCTGCACACCAATCTCGGCCGCGCATTGCTTCCCGATGCCGCCGTACACGCAGTCACTCGCGCGATGACCGCGCCGGTGGACCTGGAGTTCGACGTCGTCCGTGGCCGTCGCGGCGACCGCGATGCACGGGTACAGGCATTGATCTGCGAACTGACCGGCGCTGAAGCCGCCACCGTGGTGAACAACAATGCGGCGGCGGTCCTGCTGCTGCTCAACAGCCTGGCCAACCGCCGCGACGTGGTGGTGTCTCGCGGCGAGCTGGTGGAGATCGGTGGCGCCTTCCGCATTCCCGACGTGATGCGCAGTGCCGGCGCGCGGCTGCTGGAAGTCGGCACCACCAACCGTACCCATCCGGCCGACTTCGCCAACGCCATCGGCGCACGCACCGCATTGCTGATGGAGGTGCACGCCAGCAACTACGCGATCACCGGTTTCACCGCCAAGGTCGACACCGCGGCGATGGCCGCGATCGCGCACGCGCATGGCCTGCCGCTGATGGTGGACCTGGGCAGTGGCAGCCTGTGCGATCTGGCCACGTTCGGTCTGCCGCACGAACCCACCGTGCAGGAAACGCTGGCGGCCGGCGCCGATCTGGTTTCGTTCAGCGGCGACAAGCTGCTGGGGGGTCCGCAGGCCGGCATCATCGCCGGCCGCGCCGACCTGATCGCGCGGATCAACCGCAACCCGCTCAAGCGCGCACTGCGCATGGACAAGATGGGACTGGCTGCGCTGGAAGCGGTGCTGGCCCTGTACCGCGAACCGGAGCTGCTGACACAGAGGCTGCCCACCCTGCGCACCCTGTCGCGCACGCAGGATGACGTTGCTGCGCAGGCCCATCGCCTGCTGCAGCCGATGCAGTCCGTGCTGGCAGACGACTACACCCTTGAAGAGGCCTCAATGCACAGCCAGGTCGGCAGCGGCGCGCAGCCACAGGCACAGCTGGCCAGCGCCGGACTGCGCATCACCAGCGCACGCCGTGGCGGGCTGGATCGCCTGGCCAAGCGCTTGCGCCAACTACCGCGCCCGGTGCTGGGCCGCATCGCCGATGACGCGTTGTGGCTGGACCTGCGCTGCCTGGAACCCGGGGACGAAGCGGTGTTCCTGGCCCAATGGAGCATGCTGCAGGCATGATCGTCGGCACCGCCGGGCATATCGACCATGGCAAAACAAGCCTGGTACGCGCACTGACCGGCATCGAAACCGATCGCCTGCAGGAAGAGCGTACGCGCGGCATATCGATCGAACTGGGCTACGCCTATGTCCCGGTGGAAAGCACGGACGTCGAAGGCCCGGCCGCGACGCTGGGTTTCGTCGACGTGCCGGGCCATGAGCGCTTCGTGCACACGATGGTGGCCGGTGCCACGGGTATCGATGTCGCCCTGCTGGTGATCGCTGCCGACGACGGCGTGATGCCACAGACCCGCGAGCATCTGGCGATCCTGCAACTGCTGGGCGTGAACCGGGGGGCTGTGGCGCTGACCAAGATCGACCGTGTGGATGCGGCGCGCATCGCCCGGGTCGAGATCGAGATCGCTGCGCTGCTGGCCGCGACACCACTGCAGGATTCCCCTCTGTTCGCCTGCAACAGCACCGCACCCGACGATGCCGGCATCAGCGCACTGCGTACCCAGCTGCACGCGTGGGCAGCGGACGACGCCAGTACGCGCCAGGCCGAACTGCGCAGCGAACTGTTCCGCATGCCGGTGGACCGCGTGTTCTCGCTGGCCGGCCACGGCACGCTGGTGACCGGCGCAGTGCATGGCGGCGTCGCCATGGTGGGCGACCACCTGCAGCTGATGCCCGCCGCCACCGACGTACGCGTGCGCAGCATCCACGCACAGAACCAGGCCAGCGACCACGCGATGGCCGGGCAGCGCTGCGCGCTGAACCTGGCGGCCATCGCCCGTGATGACATCCACCGTGGCGACTGGATCGCCGACCCGCGCGCCCTGCTGGCGACCACCCGAGTCGATGTGCGCCTGCGTCTTTCCGCGTTGTCCGCACCGTTGCGCGACTGGGCGCCGCTGCATATCCACTGGGGCACGATGCACCGGCAGGCCCATGTGGTGCTGCTGGAGGACGACGATCACGGCAATGGGCAGTTGGTGCAACTGGTGTTCGATGCACCCGTCTGTGCGATGTGTGGCGATCGCTTCATTGCCCGCGATTCAGCTGCGGCCCATACGCTGGGTGGTGGCGTCGTGCTCGACCCGGATCCGCCGCAGCGGCGCCGGCGCAGCCCCGCACGGCTCGCCTGGCTGGGAGCACTGGAGCAGCTGGCCGCAGGTGCGGGAATCGGCCCGCTGTTGCAGCAGGCGCCCTTCGGCATACCCATGGCCGCGCTGCAACGGTACTGCCGGCGCGCGGCCGACCGGATCGATCTTCCTGCGGACACGCGACGCATCGCCACCCGCGAAGACACGGTGATCATCCTTGCCTCGCATTGGCAGGCATTGCGCGAGCAGGTGATCACCTCACTGCGTGGATGGCATGAGCGACGCCCGGACGAGCCGGGTGTCGACAGCGGGCGCCTGCAGCGCAGCACCCTTCCTGCATTGGCAGCAGGACTGTGGAACGCCCTGCTGCAGGACCTGCTTGAAGACAGCCTCGTGCAGCGCGCGGGTGCGTGGTGGCGCCTGCCCGGCCACGACCATGCGCCACCGGAACGCGAACGCTTGCTGCTGGACCGCGTGCTACCTCAGTTGCACGCCGGCGGCTTCGATCCACCGTGGGTGCGTACCCTGGCCGCCGACTTCGGACTGGCCGAAGACGAGGTCCGCGCCGTCCTGCGCCACGCCGCCGCACGTGGCGAACTGTTTCAAGTGGTGCCGGACCTGTTCTATGCACCCGCGCGCATTGTGGAACTCGCCGCCATCGTCGCGCAGCTGTCACAGGCCAGCGGCACGGTGGATGCGGCCGCCTTCCGCGATGCCATCGGCCTGGGCCGCAAACGCAGCATCCAGATCTTGGAGTTCTTCAATCGCGTTGGCTACACTCGACGCGTCGGTGACCAGCATCGGCCGCGTGGCGACCTGCAGTGGAACGCAGCCCGCGACTGAGCCCACCGGTACCGCCGTACTTTCGGAAGGCATGCGCATCCGGGCATGCGGCTGGGCTTCAAACCCAGTAGGGGGCGTCGATCGTTCCCTGGTAGGTTCGACTCCTGCTGCCTTCCGCCATTCGTGTTTCCGCAGGAGATGTCGGCATGGCCACGCACGCGCAGTCCTCCGCCCCTTCAACGGCCGATGCCCCGCAACGACTGACCTCGCTGGCACACGGTGGTGGCTGCGGCTGCAAGATCGCGCCGGGCGTGCTGACCGAACTGCTGCGCGGCATTCCAGCGCTTCCGGCACCGGCTGAACTGCTGGTCGGCCGCGAGACCAGCGACGACGCGGCGGTGTACCGCCTCGATGACCGCCAGGCCATTGTCGCCACCACTGATTTCTTCATGCCGATCGTCGACGATCCATTCGACTTCGGCCGCATCGCCGCCACCAACGCGCTGTCGGACCTGTATGCGATGGGCGCGCGCCCGCTGTTCGCACTGGCCATCGTCGGCATGCCGATCAACACCCTGCCGCAGGACACCATCCGCGGCATCCTTCAGGGGGGCGAACGCGCCTGCGCCGATGCCGGCATCGTGGTGGCCGGCGGCCACAGCATCGATTCGGTGGAACCCATCTACGGCCTGGCTGCGATCGGCGTGCTCGATCCGCAGCGGCTCAAGCGCAATGCCGATGCCCGCGCCGGCGACGCGCTGGTGCTGGGCAAACCATTGGGCGTGGGCGTGTATTCGTCAGCGCTGAAAAAAGAAGTGCTGGATGCCGAGGGCTACCGGCAGATGGTCGCGTCGACCACCCGCCTGAACACCGTGGGCGTGCCCCTGGCCGCGCTGGACGGCGTGCACGCCATGACCGATGTCACCGGCTTCGGCCTGCTCGGCCACCTGCTGGAAGTGTGCCGCGCCAGTGGCGTTGCCGCCGAAGTGGACAGCGCGCAGATCCCGCTGCTGCCGCAGACGCTGGAGCTGCTGCAGCGTGGCTGCGTGACCGGCGCCTCCAACCGAAACTGGGCTTCCTATGGCGCCGAGGTGCGCTTCGCCGATGGGTTGCCGGCACACTGGCAGCCACTGCTGACCGACCCGCAGACCAGCGGCGGCCTGCTGGTGTCCTGCGCCCCGGAGGCGGTGGATGCGGTGCTGGCCTGCTTCCACGACGCGGGGTTCGGCCAGGCAGCCGTGGTGGGGCGTTTGGGCGAAGGAGCGCCGGGCATCAGCGTGGTTTGAGACGTGAAGGTTTGCCAACGTGCCGCTTCCGGGCACTTGAATCGTGTCCAAAATATTGGACAATCAAGCCATGAACCTGATCGACATCGGCAAGGCGGTTCGCGCCCGCCGTGAGCAGCTTGGTCTGTCGCAAGGCCAACTGGCTCATCTCAGCGGCCTTTCCCGGCAAACCGTGGTCGGCCTGGAAGGGGGCACCCTGAGTGACCTGGGTGTCAATCGCGTGGGACAGGTGATGGCCGTGCTCGGTCTGGATGTACCGGCACCCACCACCGAAAGCCGGCTGCGCAAGCAAGGCCTGAAAATGGCCGCACGCACCGCCAACGTGAGCTACGCAAGCGAACTGACGGCTGGCGAGCTGGCGCGCGTGCTGGTCAGTGGGGAAGTTCCTGCCACCTACGCGGCGCAGATGGCGCACCTGCTGGATGAAGCCCCTCCCGCCATGATGGTGATGGCGGTCGAAGAAGCTGCAATCGGCGCGCAGATGCCACCACGGCGCATCTGGCGCAACGTGGCGAAGATGGCCAACACACTTTCTGCCCATCGCAAGGACCTGTGGATGTGAACCGCGAATTGCCGGCCGGCGCCTGGCAGGCGCTGCTGCCTCGGGCGCTTGTCCTCATCGGGGAGATCCAGCGCCACGGCGGCATCACCGATCCGTTCTGGACCTTGGGCGGCGGAACGGTGCTGATGTTTCGACATCGGCACCGGCTCAGCAAGGACATCGACATCTTCGTGCCGAATCCCCAGTACCTGGGGTTCGTTACTCCCCGCTTGAGCTATGTGGCCGCGAGCCTTACCGGCGACTACAGCGAAGATCCCAGCGCCTGGGTAAAGCTGCAGTTCGAGGAAGGCGAGGTGGATTTCGTCGCGGCCCCCAATCTTCTCGATGACGCCTGGGAGGAATGGATGATCGATGGTCAGCGCATACGGGTGGAAACGTCGGCGGAAATCATCGCCAAGAAAATGTTCCATCGGGGGCATCGAACAACGGCCCGAGACCTGTTCGATCTTGCGCTGGTCATCGAACGCGAGCCGGACGCGCTGGCGGCCGCCGCAGACGCACTGGTCCGCCATCGATCAACGTTTCTTGATCAGATCCGCAATCCCCATCCGACATTGAAGATTGCGTTCAAGGCCATCGACACGCTGGACTACACGCCAGACTTCGACCACTGCGTCGCGATAGCCGGGGACTACCTGGAAGGACTGTGATCCTCCCAGGCAATTGCGCGGAACATCACTCGATGTTCTGCACCTGTTCGCGGATCTGGTCGATCAGCACCTTCAGCTCCACCGCGGCATTGGACGTGCGGCTGTCCACCGACTTCGACCCCAGCGTGTTGGCTTCGCGGTTGAACTCCTGCAGCAGGAAGTCCAGGCGGCGGCCGACCGGCTCGCGCTGCTTGAGCACGCGACGAATCTCGACGATATGGCTGCCAAGGCGGTCCAGCTCTTCATCCACGTCCAGCTTCTGCAGCCACAGCACCAGCTCCTGCTCGGCGCGGCCGGGGTCGACCGGGTGCGGCAGGTCAGCCAGACGGGCGGCCAGCTTGGCGCGCTGGTCGTCGCGAATGGCCGGAATCAAGGTGCGCACTTCGGTGGCGATGCGCTCGATGCCGTCCACACGCTCGCTGATGGCCGCAGACAACTTGCCGCCTTCGCGCTCACGGGCCTCGACGAAGCCATCCAGCACCTGGTCCAGCAGGGCCAACGCCTCGACCTGCAGGGCGGCGGCATCGGTGGCCTCGCCACGGGTCACGCCCGGCAGCTGCAGCAGGTCGGTGAAGCTGACCTGCAGGTTGGGGAAATCAGAGGTCAGGCGGTGGGCCAGGCGGCCCAGCTGGCCCAGCAGGGCCTCGTCCACCTGCAGGTTGGCCGCCGCTTCCGGCGCGCGCAGGCGCATCACCAGATCCAGCTTGCCGCGGCTCAGACGTGCGGCGATGCGCTCGCGCAACTGCGGTTCGAGCGCGCGCAGTTCCTCGGGCAGGCGGGTGCCGACCTCCAGGAAACGGTGGTTGACCGAGCGCAGCTCGCAGCCGAGCGTGCCCCACGGGGTGACCCGCTCGCCGCCGGCATAGGCGGTCATGCTTCGAATCATGGATTGTGTCCGGTGCGTGCAAAGGGGGAATGGTACCCTAGCGCCCTCACCAGAGCCCCCTTGCCCGCCCCGTGAAGGCCGCGGGCGTGGCGGCGTACTCCCTCGCCATTACGGAACCCGCACCATGTCCGATTCCCGCCCCAGCGGCCGCCAGCCCGACCAGCTCCGCCCGGTCGTCATCCAACGCGGCTTCACCCGCCATGCCGAAGGTTCGGTGCTGGTGTGCTTCGGTGAAACCCGTGTGCTGTGCACCGCCAGCGTCGAGAACCGCGTGCCGGGCTTCCTGCGTGGCAAGGGCGAAGGCTGGGTGACCGCCGAGTACGGCATGCTGCCGCGCGCCACCCACACCCGCAGCGACCGCGAAGCGGCCCGTGGCAAGCAGGGTGGCCGCACGCTGGAGATCCAGCGCCTGATCGGCCGCAGCCTGCGTGCCTGCGTGGACCGCAACGCGCTGGGCGAGCGCACCATCACCCTCGACTGCGACGTGCTGCAGGCCGATGGTGGCACCCGCACCGCCGCCATCACTGGCGCCTACGTGGCCCTGGTCGATGCGGTGAACGTGCTGATAAAGCGTGGCGACATCAAGCGCAACCCGATCCTGGGCGCAGTGGCTGCCGTGTCGGTAGGCGTCTACCGCGGCACTCCGGTGCTGGACCTGGACTACGCCGAAGACAGCGACTGCGACACCGACATGAACGTGGTGATGAACGACGGTGGCGGCTTCATCGAGCTGCAGGGCACCGCCGAAGGCCATGCCTTCCGCCGCGATGAACTGGATGCGCTGCTGGGCCTGGCCGAGAAGGGCGTGGGCGAACTGCTGGCCGCACAGCAGGCGGCGCTGTCGGCATGAACCGCCGCATCGCCCTGACCACCCTGGTGGTGGCCGACTACGACGAAGCCATTGCCTGGTACACCGGCAAGCTTGGCTTCGCACTGCTGGAAGACATCGACCAGGGCCACAAGCGCTGGGTGGTGGTGGGGCCGACCGACGGCAGCGCCGCCGCCCTGCTGCTGGCCCGCGCCAGCAACGAGGAACAGCGCAGCCGCATCGGCAACCAGACCGGTGGCCGCGTCGGCTTCTTCCTCAACACCGACGACTTCCATCGCGACCACGCGGCGATGGTCGCCGCCGGCGTCGAGTTCCTGGAAGCGCCGCGCGAAGAGCCCTATGCAACGGTTGCGGTGTTCCGCGATCTGTATGGCAACACCTGGGACCTGCTGGAGCCCCGTCAATGAAGAAACTGGTACTGGCCAGCCACAACGCCGGCAAGCTGGTGGAGATGCAGGAGATCCTCGCCGACCTGCCGCTGCAGATCACCTCGGCCGCCGAACTGGGCCTGGGCGACGTGGATGAGACCGGCCTGACCTTCGTCGAGAACGCGCTGCTGAAGGCGCGCGCGGCCTGCGAAGCGACCGGCCTGCCGGCGCTGGCCGATGATTCGGGCCTGATCGTCGATGCCCTCGGCGGTGCGCCGGGCCTGTACAGCGCGCGCTACGCGGGCCACCCGACCAACGCCGCGGCCAACAACGCCAAGCTGCTGGACGCAATGAATGACGTTCCCGATGGCCAGCGCAGCGCCCGCTTCTATGCGGTGATCGTGCTGCTGCGCCACGCCACCGACCCGCAGCCGCTGATCTGTGAAGGCCGCTGGGAAGGCCAGATCATCCGCGAACTGCGTGGCACGAATGGTTTTGGCTACAACCCGGTGTTCCTGGACACCACCCACGGCCTGACCGCCGCGGAAATGGAGCCGGCATTGAAGAACGCCATCAGCCACCGCGCCATTGCCCTGCAGCAGCTCAAGCAGCAGCTGGCGACGCTGTACTGACGCCACCCGATCGAACCAGGGAAGCCGGCCAGCGGCCGGCACTACCGAAGAAGCCCATGCCGCACGCCCACGACCACTGCAACCACCTGCCCGGCGAAGCCTGCTCCGCTGACCACGACAGCCCGCCGCGACTGGTGCCACCACCGCTGTCGTTGTACGTGCACCTGCCCTGGTGCGTGCGCAAATGCCCGTACTGCGATTTCAATTCGCACCAGGCCAAGGGCGAGCTGCCGTTCGACGCCTACATCGATGCACTGCTGCGCGATCTGGACCAGGACCTGCCACTGGTCTGGGGCCGGGTGGTGCACAGCGTGTTCTTCGGTGGCGGGACGCCCAGCCTGTTTCCGCCGGAGGCGATCGACCGCTTCCTGCAGCAGGCCAGCGCGCGCCTGCGCTTTGCCCCCAACGCCGAAATCACCCTGGAAACCAACCCGGGCACGGCCGAGCATGGCCGCTTCGACCGCTACCGCGCGGCCGGCGTCAACCGCCTCAGCTTCGGCATCCAGAGTTTCGACGACGCCATGCTCAAGCGCCTGGGCCGCATCCACGACAGTGGCGAAGCCGAGCGCGCAGTGAAGATGGCGCAGGACGCGGGCTACGACAACTTCAACATCGACCTGATGTACGCGCTGCCGGAACAGACCCTGGCCGGCGCCGAGGCCGACCTGGAACGTGCATTCGCGCTGCAGCCGGCGCACATCTCGCACTACCAGCTGACCCTGGAACCGAACACGGTGTTCTTCGCGCGGCCGCCGCAGGGCATTCCCGATGAAGACAACGCCTGGGACATGCAGGAACACTGCCAGGCCCTGCTGGCACAGGCCGGTTTCGGCCAGTACGAAGTCAGTGCCTACGCCCGCCCCGGCCGGCAGAGCGCCCACAACCTGAACTACTGGCGCTTCGGCGACTACCTGGGCATCGGTGCCGGCGCGCACGGCAAGATCAGCTCGGGCGCCGAGGAACACGTGCTGCGCCGCTGGAAGCTGAAGCATCCGCAGGCCTACCTGGACAGCGCTGGCACTCCGGCCTCGTTCGGTGGCGACGACGTGATCGCAGCCGAGCGCCTGCCGTTCGAGTACATGCTCAACCTGCTGCGCCTGCACGAAGGTTTCGGCCTGCGCGATTTCGAATCGCGCACCGGGCTGCCGCGCAGCGTGCTGGACGCACCGCTGGCCGAGGCCGTGCAGCGCGGCTGGCTGGACGTGACGGATGGGCACGTGCAGCCGACCGAACTAGGCCGCCGCTTCACCAACGATGTGGTGAGCCTGTTCCTGGAAGATTGATGCTCGCGTGACAGAGGGTCGTGCCGGCCAACGGTCGGCGCGAGCGTTCATCCGTCGGGCCATGCCTGGCGAACAGAGTGCACATTCACCCTAAAGTAGCGCCGACGGCGGCCGACACGGTAGATTCACAAGATCGATCCGCGGGAATCCGGGTACCGCCTGCCGATGTCAGCTGTCTTCTCCATAACCTCTGCCGACAACGCCCGTCTGGCTGCCAGTAACCTGCCACCGCGGGTGCGTGAGCTGCTGGGCGGCTTGATCGGCCTGTGCCGGCAGACGCTGGCCGCCCCTCTGATCCTGACCGTCGAAGCGCTGGAACAGACGCTGTTGCACGACGCCGATCGCGCGCGCAATCCACAGCTGCAGGCCGAACTGATGGCCCAGCGCGGCCAGCTGCACGCCTTCTCCGGCCATTTCGCCGACCGCATGCTCGATGCCGTGGCCGACGCGCTGATACGTTTGCGCGAACCCGCTGCCGGCAGCCCAACCGCTGCCACGCCGCCGCCATTGCCCGGCATGCTCGGGCTGTCGCTGGTCGATGAACATGAAGTGGACCGCGACCTGCTGCTGACCGAGATGGTGCGGCGGGAAACGCTGCGTTCGACCAACACGCTGAACCTGCTGGGCCAACGCCTGGGCGTACTGGCCGCGGCACCGGCCTTCGAGGCCGACACCCTGCCGCTGGCCCCGCAGGCACTGTGCGCGATGCTGCGCCGGATCGCCGAACAGGATGCGCTCGGCCTGGAAGTCCAGTTGGCGCTGTATCGCAGCTTCGAGCGCCAGGTGCTGGAACGCCTGGGCGACATCCTCGACCGCGCCAATGCCCTGCTGGCGCAGAACGGCGTGCTGCCCGGCCTGGTCTACACCCCCTACCTGGCGCGCTCGTCGAGCACGCGGCGGATCATCACCCAGTCGGTGGGCGGTGGACGTACCACCCAGCCAGCCAAGCGCACCGCGGCGCCACTGACCGGGTGGAACGGATCGGCACCCGCCGGTTCCTGGTCGAGTCTGGTGCAGGACGCTTTCCAGGATGGCGGCGCAGCCGGCACGGCCCTGCCCGGCCTGACCACCTCCACCGGCAGCGCGCTGCATGAGCTGCTGCAGCAGGCACGCCACGCCAGCACAGCACCCGCGGACCGCGATGCGGTGCCGAGCGCGGCAGTTGACGCGGTGCTCGCGCGCCTGCAGGCCCAGTCCAGCTCGGCCACCGGCGTCGCCGACCTGCAGGCCGCCGTAGTGGCGCAGCTGCGCAGTGAGCACGGGACACAGGCGCAGCTGGGCAGCCACGACCGTGACAACCTCGACCTGCTGCGCATGCTGATGCAGCAGGTACAGCAGCAACAACGCCCGGACCCGGTGCCGGCCGCCCTGCTGGCGCGCCTGCAGGTGCCCTTGGCACGCGCGGCCATGGCCGATCCGGGCTTCTTCGTACGCGACGAGCACCCGGCGCGCGAACTGCTCAACCAGATTGCCGAAGTCGGCGCCAACTGGCTGGGCGACGATGATGTCGACCCGCAGTTGCTGCAGCGCATGGCGCAGAGCGTGCAGGGCCTGCTGGGCCAGGACGCACGGGCGCCGGACGCCTTCGCCGCCGCCAACGAAGACGTGCAGCAGCACCAGCGCGCGGCGGCCCATCGTGCCGAACTGGCCGAGCGCCGCCATGTGGAAGCCGCGCGCGGCAAGGAGCGGTTGGAACTGGCTCGTCGCCAGGCCACCGCACAGATCGACCAGTGCTGCGAAGCGCAGTCGCCACCGCGCTTCGTGCAGACCCTGCTGCGCCAGGCCTGGGCCGACGCCCTGACCCTGACCCGCCTGCGCCACGGCGACGACTCACCGCAGTGGCAGGAACGTCTGCAGCAGACCCAGCGCATCGCCGCCATCACCGCGCAGGCCGTTGATGCCCCTGATGGCACCGATGCCGCGCTCGCCGCCGACGTCGAGGCCGCCCTGCTGCAGGTCGGCTACCACGCCGAAGAAGCCGCCGCCGTCGCGCGCAGGCTGGCTACGCCCGGCGGCGAGGACGAGAGCACCTCGCGTACCGAACTCAGTGCCCGCCTGAAAGCACGTGCGCGTCTGGGCGAGCACGCCGGTACGCCCACCGGCACCGCGCCTGCAACGCCCCGCAGCAGTGCCGAAGAAGCGGCCTACCAGCAGCTGTCCACGCTGCCGTTCGGCAGCTGGTTCGACATCGACACCGGTGATGGCACGCTGCGCCGCCAGCGCCTGTCCTGGTACAGCCTGCTGACCGGCCACGCCCTGTTCGTCAATCCGCGCGGGCAGAAGATCGCCGATACCGACCTGGATACGCTGGCCAGGCAGATCAGCGCCGGCCGTGCGCAGCTGGTCACCGAAGACAAGGCCCGGCTGGTCGACCGCGCCTGGGAAGCCAGCCTTGGCGCGTTGCGCGCGTTGGCGGCCGGCCACACGCAGGAGACTTCCGCATGACTACCCAGCCGCAGGACACCCGTCGCGCGCCGCGTCGCCAGGTCTCGGATCTGGTCCCGGTCACCGACCAGATGCGCGAATGCGTGGTGGGCCGTCTCGGCAATGTTTCCGAAACCGGCATGCTGATGCTGGCCAGCGCACCACTGCGCGAGGATGCGCTGTACCAGCTGCGCTTCCCGCTGCCACTGGGTGACGGCCGCCAGCAGGACATTGATGTGGGCGTGCATCTGCTGTGGAGTGAGCCCGCGCACGTTCCCGGGCAGAGCTGGACCGGCTTCCGCTTCCTGACCCTGTCACGCGAACATCGGCAGCTGCTGCGCCAGTGGGTGGGCGAAGACAGCGACGAGGGACCGGTTTCGACGGCCTGAGTGCCGGTTCCGGCACAGCGGTTTTTCGCGGTATGCGGCAGAATCTAGGGCCGTTTTCCGTGTCGAGCCACCGCAATGATCCAGCAAGACCCCGGCGCCCTGTATTCCGACCACCTGGCCGTGCTCTGTCGACGCGCCGAACAGGCGCTGGCCCGCGGCGGCTTCGATCACCTGGTGGTGCCCAGCGGCACCCTGCACTACCAGGTGTTCGACGACCGCGACTACCCGTATGCGGTCAATCCGCAGTTCAAGGCCTGGCTGCCGCTGACCCGTGTGCCCAACAGCTGGATCGTGTTCACCCCTGGCAAGCGTCCGGCAGTGATCTTCCACCAGCCCTTCGATTACTGGCACGTGGTACCCGATGCGCCGAGTGGCTGGTGGGTGGAGCACTTCGACATCCACATCATCCGCAAGCCGGAAGAAGCGCTGGCCCTGCTACCGGCCGACCCGTCGCGCTGCGCGATCCTCGGCGAGCCGCAGAGCGCGCTGGGCAACTACGTGCCGAACAATCCGGCGCCGGTAGTGAACTACCTGGAATGGCACCGCGGCAGCAAGACGCCGTATGAAATCGCGCTGATGCGCCAGGCGCAGGTGCTGGGTGTGCGCGGCCACCGCGCTGCCGAAGCCGCGTTCCGCAACGGCGCCGACGAGTTCAGCATCCACATGGCGTACTGCCAGGCGGTGGGCCAGGATGCCAACGAGCTGCCCTACGGCAACATCGTAGCGCTGAACGAACATGCCGCCGTGCTGCATTACACCGAACTTGGCCGCAAGGCACCGCAGCCGCTGCGCAGCTTCCTGATCGATGCCGGTGCCAGCGCGCACGGCTACGCCAGCGACATCACCCGCACCTACGCCGCGCAGGGCCACGACGAATTCGCGGCGATGATCGCCGCCGTCGATGCCGCCCAGCAGAAGATGTGCGCGGCGGTACGTCCGGGTTTCGACTACAAGCAGCTGCATGTGGACGCGCATCTTTCGCTGATGGGCGTGCTGAAGGACTTCGGCGTGATCAAGATCTCGCCGCAGACCGCGCTGGAGACCGGCGTCAGCGCCGCATTCTTCCCGCACGGCATCGGCCACCTGATCGGCCTGCAGGTGCACGACGTGGCCGGTTTCGCGGCCAGCGACGAGGGCGGCCGCATCGAGCGCCCGGCCGGCCATCCGTACCTGCGCCTGACCCGCGTGCTGGAACCGGGCATGGTGGTGACCATCGAACCGGGCCTGTACTTCATCGACATGCTGTTGAACGAAGTGAAGGACGCCGGCCATGGCGATGCGATCAACTGGGACCGCGTGGACTTCTTCTGTCCTTATGGCGGCATCCGCATCGAAGACGAAGTGCTGTGCACCGAGGGCGAGGCGGACAACCTGACGCGGCCGGAGTTTGCGGCGGCGAACGGCTGAGCCCCTCGTGGTTGCCCGTTGAATCAAAAGCCGCGCTTGGCCGGGCGGGGTGGGTTT
>NZ_JAOCLC010000022.1:0-66509 GCF_029845105.1 Stenotrophomonas sp. GD03654
CGCGGCCAGCCCGGCGGTCTCGGTACGCAGGATGCGCGGGCCCAGCTGCAGGCCCTGGAAGCCTGCAGCCGCCAGCTGATCCCGGTCGCGCGGCGACCACCCCCCTTCCGGACCGATTGCAATCACGATTCCCGCGGCGGGTGCAGCGTCCAGCGTCGACAGCCGATGCGCGCCCTGCGGGTCCAGCGTCAACCGCAGCGTATCCACCGGTAGTGCTGCCGTCGCCTGCGCCAGCGACAGAGGCGAACCCACCTGCGGAATGCGCGCGCGCCCGGACTGGCCACAGGCCGAGGTCACAACATTGTTCCAGTGCGCCACGCGCTTCTCCGCGCGAGCTGCATCGAGCTTCACCTCGGTGCGCTCGGCGTTGACCGGAATGATCGCTGCCACGCCCAGTTCGGTGGCCTTCTGCAGGATCAGGTCCATCTTCTCGCCGCGGGCGATGCCCTGCAGCAGGGTGATCGCCAGCGGCGATTCATTGGCGATGGCCTGCACGGCGTCGATGCGGACCTGCACTTCGCGTTTGCCGGCCACCGTCAGCGTCGCGCTGTAGTCGTTACCGTCGCCGTTGAACAGCACGCAGGTATCGCCCTCGCGCAGGCGCATCACCCGTACCAGGTGGTTGGCCGTCTCTTCCGGCAGGGTCACGGTCTGGCCGCTGTGCAGCGCCAGGTCGATGGGGCAGCGGGTCACGCGCATGCAATCGCCTCGTCAATCGCTGCCAGCGTGGTATGTGCCAGCAGCTCCAGTTGTTCGTCATCCACGCAGTAGGGGGGCATCCAGTACAGCACGTCGCCCAGCGGACGCAGCACCACGCCACGTTTCAGCGCGGCCTTGTAGGCGTGCAGGCCCAGCCGCAGGGCCGGGTCGAACGGCGTGCGTTTGTTGCCGTCGCGCGACAGCTCGAACGCCACCACCATGCCGGCCTGGCGCACGTCTGCCACGTGCGGATGGTCGTTGAACGGTGCCGCCAGCGTACCCATCACCGAAGCGATACCGCGGTTGCGGGCGATCACATCGTCGTCGCGGAAGATGTCCAGTGTCGCCAGCGCGGCCGCGCAGGCCAGCGGGTTGCCGGTGTAGCTGTGCGAGTGCAGGAACGCGCGCTCGCGCGAGTCGTCGAGGAAGGCGTCGTACAGCGCCTGCGTCGCCAGCACGGCGGCCAGTGGCAGGAAGCCGCCGGTCAGGCCTTTCGAGAGGCACATCAGGTCCGGCATCACCCCAGCCTGTTCGCAGGCGAACAGGGTGCCAGTGCGGCCGAAACCGGTGGCGATCTCGTCGGCGATCATGAATGCACCGTGCGCATCGCACAGTTCGCGCACCCGCTGCAGGTACACCGGGTCATGCATGCGCATGCCGCCCGCGCACTGCAGGCGTGGCTCCAGGATCACCGCACAGATCTCGCCCGGATGCTGGTCGAACAGCGTGGCCAGGCCATCGGCGGCCTGGCGCGCGCGATCCGCTGCACTTTGGCCGGGCTCGGCCAGGTAAGCGTCGGGCGAGGGCGCGAACAGGCCTTCGGCCAGCAGCGGCGCGTAGACGCGGCGGTACAGCGGGATGTCCGCCATTGCCAGCGCGCCAAGGGTCTCGCCGTGGTAACCGTTCTCCAGTGCGATGAAACGCGTGCGCCGCGGTTCCCCACGGTTCTGGAAATACTGGAAGGCCATCTTCAGGGCCACTTCCACGCCGGCGGAGCCGTTGTCGGCGTAGAACACCTTGGCCAGCGGTTCGCGGCCAGGTTGGCGCGGGGCCAGTGCCAGCAGGCGTTCAGCCAGGGTGATGGCCGGCTCATGGCCGAACCCGGCCAGCATGACCTGTTCCAGCTGCGTGGCCTGGGTGGCGATGGCCCCGCCGATGCGCGGTTCGGCATGGCCGAACAGGTTGGTCCACCAACTGCTGACCGCATCCAGGTAGCGGTTGCCATCGTGGTCGATCAGCCATGCACCTTCGCCACGGGCGATCGGCACCAGGGGCAGGGTGTGCGGGTGTTCGCGCATCTGCGTGCACGGGTGCCACAGCACCTGCAGGTCGCGTTGCCGCCAGTGCTGGGCCAGCGGAGAGGGGGTTGGGTCTGCTAGCATTTCGGGCTCATGAACATGTTGCTGCCTGCACATTCTATCGGCCCCGGCGCAGGCGCCGGCCGCCGCGGAGATTCCGCATGAACGATGACCGTGCCGGCCGTCGCTTGCCGATCATCCATCGGATCACCGATGAGGAGAACGGCCCCTTCCAGCGCCAGCACCTGGACCTGGAGTTCTCCAACGGCGAGCGCCGCCGCTTCGAGCGTCTGGTCAGCCGAGGCCATGGTGCAGTGGTGGTGGTGCCGATGCTCGACGACGAGACGGTGCTGCTGGTACGTGAATACGCAGCCGGCATGCACCGCTACGAACTGGGGCTGGTCAAGGGCCGGATCGATGCCGGCGAGACCCCCGAGCAGGCCGCGGATCGCGAACTGAAGGAGGAGGCCGGTTACGGCGCGCGCCGGGTCGATGTGCTGCGCGCGATGACCCTGGCCCCGACCTACATGAGCCACCAGTCGTGGCTGGTGGTGGCGCGGGACCTGTACCCGGAAAAGCTGGCCGGCGACGAGCCGGAAGAACTGGAAGTGGTGCCGTGGAAGCTGGCCGAGCTGGATCAGCTGATGCTGCGCGAAGACTTCTCAGAGGGACGCTCGCTGGCGGCGCTGTTCATCGCCCGCCAGTGGCTGCAGGGAACGCGATGATCAAACTGACCACGGACCTGCGCGAGACCGCCATCGCCATCGCCCAGCAAGCCGGACAGGCCATCATGCAGGTCTATTCCGATGGCTTCGACGTGCAGATCAAGGATGACGACAGCCCGCTCACCAGTGCCGACCTGGCGGCCAACCAGGTCATCGAGCAGGGCCTGCAGCAGCTGACCCCGGATCTGCCGATCCTGTCCGAGGAGTCGGCCCAGGTCACGTGGGAGCAGCGCCGCCATTGGGGCGCGTACTGGCTCGTCGACCCGCTCGACGGTACCCGCGAGTTCATCAAGCGCAATGGCGAGTTCAGCGTCAACATTGCGCTGATCTACCAGGGGGCGCCGGCCTTCGGCGTAGTGCTGGCTCCGGTGACCGGCATCGTCTGGCATGCCATGCGTGGCGAGCTGGCCTATCGCCGGCAGGGCCTGCATGACACCGTGCTGCGTACGCGCACACCGGCCACCGCGCCGCTGCGCGTTGCCGCCAGCCGCTCGCACCGCTCACCGGAAACCGAAGCGCTGCTGGCGAGGATGGGGCGCATCGAGACCATCGCGCAGGGCTCGTCGCTGAAATTCTGCCGGATCGCTGAAGGTGGCCTGGATGTCTACCCACGACTGGGCCCGACCTCCGAATGGGATACGGCCGCCGGCCAGTGCGTACTGCACGCCGCCGGCGGAGCGGTGCTGTCGGCGGCGACCGGCAAGCCGTTCCGCTACAACCGCCGTGAGACCCTGTTGAACGGCGATTTCATTGCCCTTGGTGATACCAGCCTGCCGTGGCGCGACTGGTTGTCCGACTGACCCTGGAGGCCGCATGAGCGCGCACGAGATCCCCACCACCGGCAGTGCAGCCAGCAACGAACTGGAGCGCCTGCTGGCGATCATGGCGCGCCTGCGCGATCCGCAGGGCGGCTGCCCCTGGGACCTGGAACAGAACTTCGCGACCATCGCGCCGTACACCATCGAGGAAGCCTACGAGGTGGCCGATGCGATCGACCGCGGCGACCTGGATGATCTCTGCGACGAACTCGGGGACCTGCTGCTGCAGGTGGTGTTCCATGCGCGCATGGCCGAGGAGCAGGGCGCCTTCGCCTTCGCCGAGGTCGCACGCGCGATCAGCGACAAGATGCAGCGCCGCCATCCGCACGTGTTCGCCGACGTCAGCGTTGACGATGCCGACGGCGTGACGCGCAACTGGGAGGCGATCAAGCGTGCCGAGCGCGCGGCCAAGGGCGAGCAGGATACCTCCGCGCTGGCCGGCATCTCGCGCGGCCTGCCGGAATGGCAGCGTGCAGTGAAGCTGCAGTCGCGCGCGGCCAAGGTCGGCTTCGACTGGCCTGGCCCGCTACCGGTGCTCGACAAGGCCGCCGAGGAGCTGCAGGAGCTGCGCGAGGAATTCGAGCGCGACGGCACCGCCGCGAACAAGGGGCGCCTGCAGGAAGAACTGGGCGATCTGCTGTTCGTCTGCGCCAACCTGGCGCGCCATGCCGACATCGATCTGGGCGCGGCACTGCGCGGGGCCAACCACAAGTTCGAACGTCGCTTCCGTGCGATGGAAGCGCAGGCCGAAGCGCAGGGCAGCGCGTTGGCGACACTGGACCTGGATGCGCAGGAAGCGCTGTGGCAGCACGCGAAGGCGGCGGAGAAGGCGTGAAGACGCTCGGCCTGTTCCTGCTGACCGCGCTGGCCGAGATCGTGGGCTGCTATCTGCCCTGGTTGTGGCTGCGCAAGGAAGGCAGCATCTGGCTTCTGCTGCCGGCGGCCGCCAGCCTGGCCCTGTTCGCCTGGCTGTTGACCCTGCATCCGACCGCCAGTGGTCGGGTCTATGCCGCCTACGGTGGCGTCTACATCGGCACCGCGCTGTTCTGGCTGTGGCTGGTCGATGGCATCCGTCCCAGCCGCTGGGACCTGCTCGGTGCCGCGCTGTGCCTGGCCGGCATGGCGGTGATCATGTTCGGCCCGCGCACCTCATCGGTGTAGCGTCGAGCCAGGCTCGGCCGCTCTCCTTCCGACCGCGCTGGCGCGCGCAAGCCGAGCATGGCTCGGCTCTACAAGGTCAGCGATGGTGCATGATGGGGGCGCCCCTGGTTCCCGGAGCATGCGCATGTCCCGCTTCGCCAGCTTCCGCGAGTTCTATCCGTTCTATCTCAGCGAGCACCGCCACCCTGTATCGCGCCGGCTGCACTTCATCGGCAGCTGCGGCGTGCTGCTGCTGATCGTGGCAGCCCTCCTGCGCGGGCAGCCGATGCTGCTGCTGGCGGCGCTGCTGTGCGGCTACGCTTTCGCTTGGGTCGGCCATTTCTTCTTCGAGAAGAACCGTCCGGCGACCTTCCGGCATCCGCTGTATTCATTCATGGGCGACTGGGTGATGTTCGCCGATATCCTGCGCCGGCGGGTGCCCTGGTAGCTCCGCTGTGCCCACCGCCCTCACGCGCTATGCTGGGGCCTGGGCGACATAGATAAGGAAAGCGCGATGTTCCCGACCATGTTCTTTACCGTGGTACTGGCCTTCGTGGCCGTGGTGATCCTGTTCAAGGCGGTGCGGATGGTCCCGCAGGGGTATGAATGGACCGTTGAGCGCTTCGGCCGCTACACCCACACCATGACACCGGGCCTGCACTTCCTGATCCCGATCGTCTACGGCGTCGGGCGCAAGGTGAACATGATGGAGCAGGTGCTGGACGTACCCAGCCAGGAAGTGATCACCAAGGACAATGCCGCTGTGCGTGTGGATGGCGTGGTCTTCTTCCAGGTCCTGGATGCGGCCAAGGCCGCCTATGAGGTGGCCAACCTGGAAGTGGCGATGATTGCCCTGGTGCAGACCAACATCCGTACCGTGATCGGCTCGATGGACCTGGACGAGTCGTTGAGCCAGCGCGAGGTGATCAATGCCCAGCTGCTGAGCGTGGTCGACCATGCCACCAATCCCTGGGGCGTGAAGGTCAACCGCATCGAGATCCGCGACATCCAGCCGCCGCGCGATCTGCTGGATGCGATGGCGCGGCAGATGAAGGCCGAGCGCGAGAAGCGCGCGCAGATCCTCGAAGCGGAAGGTTCACGGCAGTCGGAGATCCTGCGCGCCGATGGCGAAAAGCAGGCTACCGTGCTGGAGGCTGAAGGCCGTCGCGAAGCCGCGTTCCGCGATGCCGAGGCGCGCGAACGCCTGGCCGAGGCCGAAGCGATGGCGACCAAGGTGGTGTCGGCGGCGATTGCCGAGGGCGACGTGCAGGCGATCAACTACTTTGTCGCGCAGAAGTACGTGGAAGCGTTCAAGGAACTGGCCAGTTCGCCGAACCAGAAGCTGGTGCTGATGCCGATGGAGGCCAGTGGCGTGATCGGTTCGATCGCGGGCGTGGCCGAACTGGCGAAGCAGGCGCTGGCCAGCCAGGACAACAAGCCCGCCGGCAAGCGGTCGCCGCCGCTCGGAGGCTGACATGCGCTGGGAAGTCGTCGGTTGGGGTGCGTTGGCGCTGCTGCTGTTCGCGGCAGAGGCGTTGGCACCTGGCGCGTTCATGCTGTGGATCGGCATCGGCGCAGCGGCCGTGTTCGTATTGGTTGCGGTGTTCAGCGGCATTCCGTTGCTGTGGCAGGTCGTTGCCTTCGTCGTGCTGAGCGTGGTCTCGATCCAGTGCTACCGGCGCTGGGGCAAGGCAAGGGCGCGGCCCAGCGATGCACCGTTGCTCAACCGCCGCGCCGAACAGCTGGTCGGGCGGGTGGTGCCCTTGCAGCAGGGCATCATCGGCGGGCAGGGCCGGGTCAGCATCGATGATGCGTACTGGCAGGTCAGTGGTCCGGAACTGCAGGCCGGCAGCCTGGTGCGGGTGGTGGCGGTGCAGGGCAGCACGCTACGGGTCGAGGCTGCAGACCGCCCCCTGTAGAGCCGAGCCCACGCTCGGCGCCCACACGAAGAGCCGCCGAGCATGGGCTCGGCTCTACAGCTCCGGCGCTGCGCTGCGGCACGCCTGCGGGCGACCGATCTGGGATAATGGGGATTCTTGTTTCCTCTGCTGCCGGACCCGGTCATGACCCAGAAGACGCTGCTCAACGATACCCACCGCGCCCTTGGCGCCAAGATGGTCGATTTCGGGGGTTGGGACATGCCCATCCACTACGGCTCGCAGCTCGACGAGCACCACCTGGTGCGTCGCGAGTCCGGTGTGTTCGACGTCAGCCACATGACCGTGGTCGACCTGCGCGGTGACCAGGTCAAGCCGTTCCTGCGCCGCCTGCTGGCCAACTCGGTCGACAAGCTGAAGGTGACCGGCAAGGCGCTGTACTCGTGCATGCTGAATCCGCGCGGCGGCGTCATCGACGACCTGATCGTCTATTACCTGGGCGACGACTTCTTCCGCATGGTGGTCAATGCCTCCACCCGCGAAAAGGATCTGGCCTGGCTGCGCGAGCAGGCCGCACCGTTCGGCGTTTCCGTCGAGCAGCGCCCGGACCTGGCCATCCTCGCCGTGCAGGGTCCGCAGGCGCGCGACATCGTCATCGGTCTGGTCCGCGAAAGCGACCGCGCAGCGCTGGCCAAGCTGGGCCGCTTCGCCGCCCTGCAGGTGCAGTCGGATGACGGCGTCGAGCTGTTTGTCGCCCGCACCGGCTACACCGGTGAGGACGGTTTCGAGATCCTGCTGCCGCAGGACGCCGTGGTCGCGTTCTGGAACCGCCTGCTGGCGGCGGGCGTGAAGCCGGCCGGTCTTGGCGCGCGCGACACCCTGCGCCTGGAAGCCGGCATGAACCTGTATGGCCAGGACATGGACGAAGAGATCAGTCCATATGAAGCGGCGCTGGCCTGGACCGTGTCGCTGGACGAAGGCCGAGACTTCATCGGCCGCGACGTGCTGGAAGCACAGAAGGCTGCCGGTACCGCGCGGCAGATGATCGGGCTGGTGATGGACGAGAAGGGCGTGCTGCGCCACGGCCAGGCGGTGACCACCGCCGGCGGCCAGGGCGAGATCCTGTCCGGCACCTTCTCGCCGACCCTGGCCAAGGGCATCGCCTTCGCCCGCGTACCGGCCGGTGAGCTCGGCGAAGTCACCGTCGACATCCGCGGCCGGCAGGTGCCGGTGCGCGTGGTCAAGTTCCCGTTCGTGCGCGAAGGCCAGGCCCAGCCCGGTGTGCTCGCCGACGCCTGATCCGAACATGCCGGTCGTCACTGACAGCAGTGGCGGCCGGTTGGTTACACTAGCCCCGTTTTTTCCACCCCTGCATATCTCTGGAGCAGTCCCATGAGCGAGATCCCCGGCGACCTCAAGTTCCTCAAGTCCCATGAGTGGGCCCGTGTCGAAGGCAATGGCCGTGTCACCGTCGGTATTTCCGACCACGCCCAGGGCCTGCTGGGTGACCTGGTCTACGTCGAACTGCCGGAAGTCGGTGCCGACGCCAAGGCCGGTGAACAGATCGCCGTTGTCGAGTCGGTGAAGGCCGCCTCGGACGTCTACAGCCCGATCAGCGGCAAGGTGGTCGAGGTCAACTCGGCCCTGTCCGACAAGCCGGAAACCATCAACGAAGATGCCTACGGCGAAGGCTGGATGTTCGTGGTCGAACTGACCAACGCCGAAGAGGTCAACGAGCTGCTGGACCCGGACGCGTACGCCGAAGTCCTGGAAAACGACGACCACTGAGTCGTCACTTCCGGTCTCTGGAACGGCCACCTTCGGGTGGCCGTTTTTGTTTTGGCGGCCGCGTCGGACTCATGACGCGGGGTTCGCTGCGCACCCTCGGCGTGGCATCAGTCGACAGACGAACGGTGCCGACGGGCGTGCGCAGTTTTGCGCAAATCCGCGTTTCCACCCCGCGCCGACGCACTCGGATGTGAAAACTTTTCGCCTCCCGTTGCGGTGCCGTTGTGCTGGCGTTGGCGGCGGTGCCGGTGACCAGCGACGATGCGCTCGCGCTGTTGCGCCTCACCCGCGCCTATCTGCGCGGAGTGCTTATTTCAAGTGTTTTTTGATCATCGCCTGCATCGACATCGATGCAGGCAACGCGCATGCGCGCCGCTTCCGCCGTCGTTGCAGGCCG
This sequence comes from Stenotrophomonas sp. GD03654, assembly GCF_029845105.1. Lineage (NCBI taxonomy): Bacteria > Pseudomonadati > Pseudomonadota > Gammaproteobacteria > Lysobacterales > Lysobacteraceae > Stenotrophomonas > Stenotrophomonas sp. GD03654. The sequence continues at coordinate 8,743 of NZ_JAOCLC010000022.1, forward strand.
TGCAGGGTGGTGGCGCAGGCGGCGTCCGGAAAGGTGCGGATGTGAAAATTTTTCGCGGGGGTTGTTGACAGTAAAAAAAACCGTGATTAGGTTTCGCCTCAGCAGACCTTGCCTGCCAAACCGAGTGCGCAGAATCAATCGTCCGATGCGAAGCAGCCCCTTCAAGACCACCGCGACCCAGATGACGGTGGACATGGCCCCGCTTCCCCCGGAGAAATGCAAGGCACCTCCCGTTCCGATGCCCGCTCCGCCGATCGAGGCGGGCATCGCCGCATCCGTAACGGCGCGCCTGACGCGCCGGCGGTCCCCGCACGCAGCATCAGCGGGTTTGATCCACCTGGGCGTTTCAACTCCCTATCACTGACGAGGAGCCATCCCATGGCAACCAAGAAAGCTGCGAAGAAGAAGCCCGCCGCCAAGAAAGCGGTGAAGAAGGTCGCGAAGAAGGCGACCGCCAAGAAGGCAGTGAAGAAGGCTGCGAAGAAGGTCGCCAAGAAGGCCACTGCGAAGAAGGCAGTGAAGAAGGCGGCGAAGAAGGTAGCCAAGAAGTCCACTGCCAAGAAGGCCGTCAAGAAGACCGCGAAGAAGGCCGTCAAGAAGGTAGCCAAGAAGGCCACCAAGAAGACTGCCAAGAAGGCAACGGCCCGCAAGCCGGCCAAGAAGGTCGCGAAGAAGGCCACTGCCAAGAAGGCCGTCAAGAAGACCGCCAAGAAGGCAGTAAAGAAGACCGCGAAGAAGGCCACCAAGAAGGCTGCCCCGAAGAAGGCAGCGAAGAAGGTTGCCAAGCGCAAGCCGGCCGCCCGCAAGAAGAAGGCCGCTCCGGTCGCTCTGCCGGCAACCCCGGCGCCGCTGATCTAAGTACTTCCCGATAGCCGCATCCTGAAACCCCCTTCCCCGGCTGCCCAGCGGGGAGGGGGTTTTTTTATTTCACCATGACTCCAGCACCGAAATTCGCTGGACTACGCTACAGCCCGATACAGCAGGTTTATCAATGACTTAAGCGAGTTCAACATATGCCGGTGCTTTCCGAAACCTGACCTGACTTCCGACCGCCTGACTCCTATCCGGCCCTTGGAATCCAGGTCTTTCCAAGGAGTCATCATGGCTAAGATCAAACTCACTAAGTCCGCTGTCGATGCGGCGCAACCCCAGGCAGAGGCCGTCGAACTCCGGGACACGCTGGTCCCCGGCTTCCTGTGCAAGATTACCCCGGCGGGTCGCAAGGTGTTCATGCTCCAGTACCGGACGAACGCTGGCGAGCGCCGCAAGCCCTCGCTAGGACTGTACGGGGAGCTGACCGTCGAACAGGCGCGGTCGCTGGCGCAGGAATGGCTGGCCCAAGTCCGCCGAGGCGGAGATCCCGCCGCAGAGAAGGCGGAGGCGCGCCAGGCACCTACGGTCAAGGAGCTATGCACGAAGTTCATGGAGGACTACTCCAAGAAGCGCAACAAGCTCAGCACCCAAGCCGGCTATCAGGCTGTCATCAATCGCAACATTATTCCGCTGCTGGGACGCAAGAAAGTTCAGGACGTGAAGCGTCCTGAAATCGCCGGACTGATGGAAAAGCTTTCGTACAAGCAGACCGAGGCGAACAAGGTATTCAGCGTCTTGCGCAAGATGTTCAACATGGCCGAGGTATGGGGCTATCGGCCCGACGGTACCAACCCTTGCCGTCACGTCCCGATGTTCCCTGCCGGCAAATCGACTCACCTCATCAGCGACGAAGAAATGGGCAACCTGTTCCGACAGCTCGACAAGATCGAGTCGGAGGGGCTGGAGAACTACGTCATCCCTTTGGGAATCCGCCTGCAGTTCGAGTTCGCCGGCCGCCGCTCGGAAATCATCGCGCTGGAATGGAACTGGGTTGACTTGCAGAACCGGCGCGTCGTCTGGCCTGACAGCAAGACAGGCGGCATGTCTAAGCCCATGAGCGAGGAAGCCTATCGGCTACTCTCGACGGCACCCCGGCAGGAGGGTAGCCGCTATGTGCTGCCTTCTCCTAGCCACGCTGGCAAGCATCTAACCACGGGCGAGTATTACGGTGGCTGGAGCCGTGCGCTCAAGGCGGCTGGCGCTACGCACGTGGGCACGCACGGCATCCGCCACCGTTCGGCGACCGACATTGCCAATTCGGGCATCCCGGTCAAGGTCGGCATGGCGCTAACGGCGCACAAGACCGTCGTCATGTTCATGCGCTACGTCCACACCGAGGATAAGCCGGTGCGAGAGGCGGCCGAACTGGTGGCGAATCGGCGTAAGACGATCACCGGGATGCAGGGAGCCAAGGAGGTGGCCGCATGACCCGGCGCAAGGCATCCGTCTCAGCGCCAGCAGCGCCGCCCGCGCTGCTGGGCGACATCCGGGCACTGATCGAAGCGTCGCGCCAGCGCGTCGCCTCGGCGGTCAATGCCGAGCTGACATTGCTGTTCTGGCGCATTGGCCAGCGCATCCATACGGAAGTGCTTGCCGGGCAGCGGGCCGGGTACGGCGACGAAATCCTGCCGACCCTGGCGGCGCAGCTTGTCCGCGACTACGGACGTAGCTTCGCGGACAAGAACCTGCGCCGGATGGTGCAGTTCGCCGCCACCTTCTCGGACGAGCCAATTGTCGTGACGCTGTCACGACAATTGAGCTGGTCGCATTTCGTGGCGCTGCTGCCGCTAAAAGACCCGCTCCAGCGGGACTACTACGTGCAAATGGCCAGCGCCGAACGCTGGAGCGTGCGGACGCTACGCGAGCGCATCGACTCGATGCTATACGAGCGCACGGCGCTGTCCAAGAAGCCGGACGAGACGATCACGCAAGAGCTGGCGGCGATGCGCGATGCGCAGCGCATGTCGCCGGCGCTGGTCATGCGCGACCCGTACATCCTCGACTTCCTGGGCCTGCGCGATACCTGGCAGGAAGGCGACCTGGAAGCCGCGATCATCCGCGAAATGGAGTCTTTTTTGCTGGAGTTGGGCGCGGGCTTCTCTTTCCTAGCCCGGCAGAAACGCATCCAGATCGACGACGAGGATTTCCACCTGGACCTGCTGTTCTATAACCGCAAGCTGCGGCGGCTGGTGGCGGTGGAGTTGAAGATCGGCGAGTTCAAGGCAGCATACAAGGGGCAGATGGAGCTTTATTTGCGTTGGCTCGACAAGCACGAACGCGAACCGGAGGAAGCCTCGCCGCTGGGCATCATTCTTTGTACCGGCAAGAAGTCAGAGCAGATCGAGTTGCTGGAGCTGGACAAGTCGGGCATCCACGTAGCCGAATACCTGACGACCCTGCCGCCGCGTGCGGTGCTGGGGGAGCGGTTGCAGCAGGCGACCGAACGGGCGCGGTTGCAGATCGAGCAGCGGCAGCCTGGCGAGAAGTCCTGACAGCAGCATCTGTCCAACCGTACACCCAAACCACAGCACGAGCATGTGGCAACGGATCTCTTGCTCTATCGAGGCTCCATGCTAGTGTGGAATCGCCATAGGCCGATAAGGAACTGGCCTGCGGCTCAAGGATGCGCTGGGGCTAGTGGGCGCGAGCGCCCAATCACATGATTATCGCGGGCAGCAGCGCCATGTTCTATGCCGATCGCTGTTTTAATTAAATATCTCAAACTATAAAGTCAGTTAATTTTTTCAAAATATTCACGAATCAAGTCATCATTTTTTAAATACGAATCGAGAACCTGAAACAGAAAAAGATCCCCGCTAATATTTATATCAAACGGGATCATTGAGTTATCTATTTTGAATGTCTTTATTTTTCTATGCCCCTTGATGTTGGCATTGCTCAATCTTTCTTGATAGCTATCCAACGTATATACGATAAATTCGTGATCCAAGTGAGTTATAAAAAAATCATCGCCTTTTGAACTGTATTCAAGATGGATGACTTGCGTTACGACGTCGTCGCCTGCCACCTCAAAGTCCTCCATCAATTCTTCAAAAGTCAAACTTAGCTTCTCTGCGTCATGGTGAATCCATAGATTGTTCTCATATTTATCGGTGGAGTAGAACTTTGACAATCTAGGAAGGGAAGATATTTTCAATCGCAACGGAGCGCCAAACTCCATCTCCTCCATTGCAGGGACATAATCGGAGACGTAATCAATCCTGAATGCTATTTCGGACAGCATTCCTTTTTCAATGAGTTCCTCGATAGAGGTAAGCAGCTTCCTCGGAACTTTTATCCAGAAGTGTCGCCCTATGCGTTCATCGCGTATTGTCTGACTATCCTTGTCGTTGAATATCTGAATATTCTCGTTCAGGCTGACAAGACTATATTTAGAGAACTGAGCATCTTCCTTTCTTATGTCAATTCCAATTTTCTCGTACTCACGTTCAACTACCTTGGAATATTTTAGCTCCAGCATCTCAGCCCTCCCCATGATTGATTGGTGCTTGGAATAAAAAATGCAGCCAATGCGATAATTTGCGTAATTTTCTTTTATGTACGAAACACCATCTTCGTCATGGATATGCTTGTAGGAATTGTTGAGAATTTCTAGCGATCCCGGATACTCGTTGAGATAATTATTTAAGTAGTCCATTAAATGCTGGATTGTCTTTATAGCCAATCGCTTGTCCACTAGATCAAGCTGTGGCCCATAAAACTTGGCTGCGTTTGGATGGTCGCGTTTGGCTTCAAATTCTTTCAGAATGGCCGCCTTTTCATTCATGCAGCCCTCCGTATAAGCACGCATTACGTCTGCCTGAAAGCTCTCATTTGCCAGAGAGGTTTGGATGAGGGGAAGCAATTTCTTGACAAAGATCGGGTCTTTATTAAGAAAGACGTAGCAAAATTTCCCAAAGCTGAATAACGCGATTTTTTCCGAAGAAAATTCATTGATTTCTTCAAAGATATTTTTCATATTTTTTACTCAACTCGCCGTAGTCCAAATAGTAAGCGACGGAACCTTGAGCGTCTCCACTTTGTGGATCGCGCTGCTCCACGTTCGCTATTCGCTCATCCCTGACGGGACTGGCATTCGCCAGCCCTCCACGGCCCGACACTGTGATCCGGGCCTGCGCGCTCCGCTTGCATGTTGAGCTGGCGACAGCAGGGCATGCAGAGCGAGCCGCGCGCAGATGATTCAGCCAAACGCTAAACAAAGCTGTAGGGCATCCCATAGAGAGCGCGGTTGCGCTACTCGTGATTTCTATGGAATTTGATCGTATCCAAAACTGCATGAGGCAAGCTTGCGAGTTACTTGATACTCTTCGCCAGAATACTGGCGAACTCGACCTCGTTCCGAAACAAGGTGCAGGTTCTTCCTTGCCCGCGAACCAATGACATACAGCAATTTCATCGCGCTTTCTTGACCGTTCGGATCATTGAAATGCGGCACCATATCTTCTAATAATGCATAAGCGATCACTGCATCGAACTCGGCTCCCTTGACGCCGTGTATCGTCGAGATGGTGATTCCAGTCCTATGCTGAAATACCTTCCTGAATGTCTCAATATCGCCTATAAATTCGCTACCTTCACTCTTCAATCGATTTACCCGGGCTTGCGAACTATCGAAGAAGGCAACGTGATGCTCTTGAAGCAGCGTGAAAAGGCGAAAGTCGATTGCTAAGTTTGCAAACAGACGCTCGAAAAATGCGCTCAAGTAGGTAAGACCATCTGTTTCATCGATCTTAATTGCATTGCACTCCCTCAACAAGGACCTCCGCGTGAGCTTCGACACGCTAGCCCCGGCCGCCTCTAGGTCATTCAGAATCTCCCCGGCCCACCGCAGTCTGCGCACATACATTCCCGGCGATGCCTGAGTAAGTGCAATCTTAGAAAGCCTGTACCAGAAATTCTCTGTGTCCCGTGCAAAGGGAACCATACCGGGGCCATCGAATGAGTACTCCGGCATGCTGGCGACCAAACGACGTGTCATGCTTGCAAGATGCGTCCACTGTGGCGCGAGAATGCACACCTCGTGAGGTGAGATGCCCATAGTCTCAATGTTGAAACGGATGAGCCGGATGAGCTCAGCGTCCAGATCATTTTTGCTCACTGTGTCGTCGAATGAAATAAGGCTTGGGTACGCCTTGTCCTCGGATGCGGCTTCGATGCGTGTGTTGTGAACGTTGTAGTTTCCGAAGTACTCAATGATGCGCTCAGAAGAACGGTAGTTCCGCGACAGTTCGAGTTCGTCCAAATCGATATTGGCCATCGCCTTGAAATCCTCGAAGGCAATCGGATATCCGCCAAGCGATTGATAAATCGCCTGGTTAGGATCTCCGACAATAAAGGCCTTGGTCGCACCTTGACCAGCTTTCAGAATGGCGGTGATGATCGAATACTGAATTCGTTTGGTGTCCTGATACTCGTCGATCAGCACGAAAGAGAACAACTGTGCCAGAAGAGTGCTGATCGCAGGATGACGTGCGATCAGTTGGTACGCATAGTAAAGAATGAGCTCAAAGTCTAGCTGCCGACTTTCGTGCAGAATCTCAAAATACTTGCCCAATATGACGTGAAGACCCGAATGCTTCCAATCTTGTGGGCAGGAGAGCACATATCCAGTTTCGGTGTAATAAAACTCACAATCCCAGAATGTTATTTTTGGCTTCTGGTAAGGCTTGCACAATGCCTCCAGGATTTTCTCGCGCTCATGCTGATCGATCACACGGAAGCCTCGATCCAACGCTTCGTGATAGATGCCGTACGGTTTCAATATCCATTCAAGACAGAACGAATGTATCGTTCCTATCCATAATCGGGATGTATCCACCCCAAGGCTCTCAATGCGCTCGTGGATTTCGTCGGCGGCACGGTGCGTATAAGTGATGGCAACGACAAACTGCTTGTTCGATTTCAGCCTGGACAACTCATAGGCGATTTTGTAGGTGAGCGTGCGCGTTTTCCCGCTGCCCGGGCAAGCGATGAGAAAGACGCTCCCTGGCTTCAGAATGGCTGCTTCCTGCTCGGGATTCAGATCATCTTTGTTCCACATGAACATGATCAGAACACCGCGAGTACATCGTTGATGCGATCATCTGGGAACGTGGCAAGCATCTCGTTTCGGATGCCGACGAAGTCGATGTCTCCATTTCGGAAGGCCAGCAGCTTGGCCCTAAAGTCGTCGAATACGGCAGACGCAGTGAAGATATCTTCTGCATCGATGTAGTTCACGCGGTAGCTCAGCACGTTAAACCAGACTTCCTTAGTGACCACCGGATGCGCAAAAGCGATGGCGTCCAAGATGTACTTCGGAATGGCGGTCTGCGGATCGATCTTCTTTCCCAGCAAGATGGCAAACCATCCCTTGCCGTAGTTGTCCGCCATGGTCAATGCGCGCTGACCGAACAACGCGATGTCCGCTGATTCGAGCTCCGCCTTGGCCGTCGCGATGGTTGGTGCATCCTTGTAGACATCAGGAAGGATGCCGACCACCTTACGCGCATTGCCGGCGGCAATGAAGTCGACCTCGAAGGTATGGGGGGCAAAGAATGGAGAAACCCACCCGTTATCTTTGAAGGTGTCTTCCAATAACGCTTTCCTGGCGACCCCTTTTTCCTGGGATGCCTGATACTTGCCCTTGCGCCGGAGCAGCCCTTCGGAGTCTCCCGCCGCCGGCGTTGTGTCAATGATGGACTTGTCAAGGTCGGTGACGATGCTGCACCGCTTCCGGATTCGGGCATCATCGAAAAGAACCGCGACGTTCTGAAATCCAGTGCTGCGGATATTAATTAAACTGATGCCGAGTTCATCAAGGCTGACGCCTAGCACGTTCTTGATCAGGATCGGAACGAGAATTTCTTCTGCATCGCCCTCCACTAAGAGGACGCTCTTGGCAAACAACAAGTTGCTACGGACAGCATCCAGGTAGCGTTGAATGTTGCCGATCTCTTCTGGGTTTAGGCCAATTGCAGGCTGGTATGCCTCGCAACGATCACCTTCTCTGCCGAGGATGTTCACGTTCTGAACATTGCTGACCTCAGAGATGTGCGTCGAATGGGTCGAATAAATGATCTGTGTGTCGTCGTATTTGAGCTTGTCGAACAGTGTTTTCTGGATATGTGTGTGAATGTGAGCTTCCGGCTCTTCGATAAGCAGAAAGTTGGCGATCGACTGTTTAGCCTTTTGATACTTGAATTCAAGCAGTTTCAACGTGAGGAATATCAGGTTTGCTCCACCAAGGCTCAGCTCGTGGATCGGTCCTTCGTGGCTCTCCCCCGATTCGCCAACGAACAGCTTGAGCGACTGGAACAACTTGTCAGCTTCGTCTGGCAGATCCGACTTGATAGAAAGAGAAGACGGCGAATACGCCTCACCCGCCGCATCCTTGATGGTGTCTCTGATATCCGTCCGGACGACCTGCACGTCTGGCAACGCTTCGATGGAGTCATTCAATGCCTTTACCCCGTCGGTGATAGCCTGGAACGCCACGGGGTCGATATCGCCGCTCTTGCCCTTCAGAAGCGAAAAGAGCGGATTTGTCCGGTTGTTGTGAAATTCGGAGACGACGTCCCGTAGCGCCTGGACGAAAGTGAACGAAATTTCTTTGGAGACGGACAGCACGTTCGGAATCTTCGCGCCGATAACACGAAATTCAACCTCTTCATTGAATCGAACATTCGCGAAGTCGCCGACCACATCCTTATAGAAGGCCTCGTCGTTGAAGTCGGCTTCACTCCGACCTGTGAAAATCGTTTCATAGTCGTCGATGGTGACCGGGTTCAGGATAGCGTCGAGGCCTGCCTGATCACCATCGTTCAATTGAGAAAGTCGCAGCCTGATTTCCTTCTTCGGACGAAAGATCAGGTTGTAAGTGGCCTTGCCGTTCGCCTCTTCCTCAATTACGCCCGTCCCATGTCGGAAGAGCGCCTGCACTGATTCATCCGCAGAGATTTCCTCAAACTCAAGACTGATGATGATCCAATGTCCCTGCCAGCGCCCTAGGCCGCGATGAAAGTCGGTATGCTCCAGCCGGTAGGCAGAGCGAATCATGTTGTCATCAAGCAGCAATCTGATTGCGCGAAAGAGATTGGTTTTGCCAGATCCATTTTCGCCGATGACAGTGTTGATACCCTTCTGGAACAGCAGCTTCGTGTTGGGAAAGTTCCGGTAGTTGACCAGGCTGAGCTTGGATATATGCATTTGATTCAATCTTGTTGTTGAAATCCACATGCCGATCGGCCGATGGATTGGTTGAACACTGCAGCCATTGATCCCAACTACGGAATGGCCAACTGTCAGTTGGTTTTAGAACGGCACCGTGTCTAAGGTAGGAATCGGTTGGAGCGCATTTTTAATCTCGGTTAGCCTTGCAAGTAGTTCATCGAAAGTCACGATCACGATCTCTGCGAACGCATTTCGAACGAGCTCGAATGACTTTCTTTGCTGATGCTCTTGTGGCGTCATGCCAGCGACAACTATGCAGCGAACCGCATAGCTGTGGAGGTCGTATCGGTTCATGTTATTTTTTATGACGGGTAGTTCACTCTGCAATTTGAAACGCTGATCTAGAATTTGAGCAATCGCTCCACCCAATTCTGTCGATGGGCCAAAAACATCATCTCCACGATAGGGAGATTTTCCTAGCAGTTCGGTTTGCGGCTTTTTTATCTCAATGAGGCCAAGATTGCCCGTGGAAGCGGATGCGTATAGAAAATCTGAAAATTTTCCGCCGGACCCGTTAAGTCGCTTGCCACCTGCATAAGCTTGCCCCTGAACCAGCATGGCTGGAACGGCAAATGCAAGACTAAGTATGAAAGGATTTTCCAGAAAGAAGCTTTGCCACTTGCTTTCCGTCAGTCCTTTTCCAAGCATTTCCTGGTATCGCTCAATCAGTTGATTCAGTGTGATGAGCTCAATATCATTCTTTAATGCCAGCAGCGAGCGCGGCTCAGATTCCGCCAGTGCTTCTATATTGTCTTGAACCATGCGAACAGCGGCGCGCCGATCACGCTTGGAAAGCGTCACATGCTGCCGCCCACCATCGGTCATTTCCGTTAGTGCATCAGGTCTTACGCTCTTCTTTAGAGCGGGAAATTGTGCTGAATCGGCAGCATGTAATAAGGTCTGGTAGACATGAAATTGCTTGTCCTTGCGCGCGTCTCTCTGGTGGCGAGAGGCTATGCGATTTAATTCTTTTCTTAATTCATGAAATCTTCTTATTCCGAGAATAAAGAATGGCGAATCAATTTTCGCGTCATTTCCTTTGTGGACAATGAGTATGCTTACGTTTTCTAAGCTGGCGGCTGTTTCGCAAATTTGCCGATATTCCCACAGAAGCCCCAAACCGAATCGAAAATCTTTGGCAAACCCATCCGGCAACTGCTCAAGAAGCCCAACGACATCGTCAGTAGTCTCTGGCAGTATGTAGGGCTCGATAACAGGCCGAGCGACGACGATGCGTTCAAGGGTGCCGTATTTAGGTTGCAGGTAATCGTCGCGATCTTCTCGAATATTAAGAGGCCAAATGGTCAATCTGTCTGGACACACATTGAGCAGTCTCGCTATTGGCGAATCCGGCTTGCGCTCCGCTGCGGGAATATCAGTGAAGAAAACGTTAATGCCTTCCTCTTCCGGTTCGGCTGCTTCAATGACAAGGAAGGGGCCGCCGTCCAAACGCTCACGTTGATTGAATGCTGAAGGTCTGATAGATGCCATGAACTATTCTTGATCCCTACTGTTCAGAGAAACGATTTGCGGGCCTTGCCTCAGCGCAACCTTATGGTGCCTTCCGATCAGAATCGGACGACACACGATTGATGTCAAAGGGGAGTGCCTTATCTGCCGCGATTCGGGTCAGCAGCATCCGAATCGCATCCGAAATTGATAACCCCATTTCAGCCAGAACAACAGTTGCGGCTTCTTTAATCTGCCCGTCAATCCGGGCACGAACGACGTCGTTACTTGCCATTGTTGCGCTCACAATAGATGTAGCTACATTGTGGCTCATAAGTACTATTGCGTCACTTACATTTTGTTGTGAACAGTAGAGCATCCCGGCGTGCCGCCGTCGGGCTCGCGGGCGTTGCCCCGCGCCTCGTGCCGAGTCGCGGCCATGCGGCTTTGATCCCTGATGCCTCCGGCCGTCTCTTCGCTCCTGGCCTGCGCGCGGCGCTTGCCCTCCAGGGGATCGGCTGGACAGCCCATCCCCGCCGCGCCTTGCTTGGCGCCCCTCGCATGCACCGAACAGGTTGCACCTGATCGACCAACAGCCATCCAGCTAGGCGTGCCGCTGGCACGCAGGGGCGCTCGCCGCGCGGCGTTGGTTTCAGCGCACCCCCTGGCCCATTGGCCGCTGTTCGTCTTTCCCCAAGTTCATCGCTTTTTCCCGCGACCGTAGCCCGCGGTGCCTGGCCGTCAAGGCGCGCAGGGCCGAGTCCTCGCTGCGCTGCGGGCCGCACCAACCCTGCGCTTCTCCCTTGACGGCCAGTCCCTCGCTGGCCCGGTTTTTCGCGGGCGATGAACTCAGGAAAGACGGCGGCAAACAGGACCGGCCCAGGTCTCTGCGCCGAACCAACCGAAGCCACAACGGGCTCCGAATCTTGGAATCCGGTCAGCTTTGAAACCACAGCAACTCATTGGAGAAAACCATGCAACTCGCATCTCGATTCGCTTCCCATTCCCCGACGCTGCGCAGTGACTACCCGCTGTCCGACGACCAAATCCGCCGCGTAGCCCCGTCCATCTTCGCGGAGGCCCCGCACGATAGCCGCTCCGAACGGTACGCCTACATTCCCACCGCCGCCGTGCTGGCGGAACTGCGCAAGGAAGGGTTTGAACCCTTCATGGCAGCGCAAACCCGCGTGCGGCACGACGACCGCCGCGACTACACCAAACACATGATTCGCCTGCGCCATGCCAGTCAGATCAACGGCGCGGAAGCCAATGAAATCGTGCTGCTGAACTCGCACGACGGCACCAGCAGCTATCAGATGCTGGCCGGAATGTTCCGGTTCGTTTGCAGCAATGGCCTTGTGTGCGGCGATACCGTGGCCGATGTGCGCGTGCCGCACAAGGGCGACGTGGCCGGTTCTGTCATCGAAGGCGCTTTCGAGGTGTTGAGCGGCTTCGAACGCGTGAAGGAATCCCGCGACCTGATGCGCGCTATCACGCTGGACGAAGGCGAAGCCGAAGTGTTCGCCCGTTCCGCGCTGGCCCTCAAGTACGACCCCACCGATAACAAGCCCGCGCCCATCACGGAAAGCCAAATCCTGATGCCGCGCCGGTTCGACGACCGCCGCCCGGACTTGTGGAGCGTGTTCAACCGCACCCAAGAAAACCTGACCAAAGGCGGATTGCATGGCCGCAGCGCCAACGGACGCCGCCAGCAGACCCGCCCCGTGCAGGGCATTGATTCCGATGTGCGCCTCAATCGCGCCCTCTGGATGTTGGCCGATGGCCTGCGCCAGTTGAAGGCCTGATTCCCCACGCGGCAGGGGCAGGCAGCAGCCCTTGCCGCTTTCTTCGCTGCTGCATCCCTGAACCGATAGGAGTTATCACCATGAACGCCATTACCCAAACCGAAGCCCGCGCCCTCAACACCGCCGCCGCTATCCCGCTGGAAGCCGCCGACCCGACCAAGAACCTGATTTTGGTTCCGCTGTCGCGGCTGGTGTCGCGTCCTGCTGGCCGCAACGTGCGCAAGACCCCGCGCATGTCCATTCCCGAACTCGCCGCGAGCATTCAGCGTGTCGGCCTGCTGCAAAACCTCATCGTCATTGCCGCCGCCGATGGCGAGCATTACGAAGTCGTGGCCGGTGGCCGCAGGCTGGCCGCGTTGAAGCTGCTGGCGAAGAAGCGCCGCATCAGCAAGGAATGGGAAGTGCCTTGCCTGTTGGTGGCCGATGGCACCGCCCGCACGGCCAGCCTCACCGAGAACGTGCAGCGCGAAGCCATGCACCCCGCCGACCAGTTCGAGGCATTCGCCGCGCTGGTGGCCGAAGGCCGACCCATCGAGGACATAGCCGCCGATTTCAGCGTCACGCCGCTGGTGGTGCAGCGCCGCTTGAAGCTGGCGAACGTCTCGCCCCGGCTGCTGGCCGACTACCGCGCCGAAGCCGTGACGCTCGATCAGTTGATGGCCCTTGCCATCACCGACGACCACGCCGCGCAGGAAACCGCGTTCTACGACGCGCCGACGTGGCAGCGCAACCCTTCCCAATTGCGCGACCGCCTCACCGAGCGCGAGATTGACGCATACCGGCATCCGCTGGTGCGTTTCGTGGGGCTGGATACCTACGGAGCCGCAGGCGGTGGTGTGCGCCGTGACCTGTTCGCGGAAGGTGACGCGGGCGTGTATCTGACCGATGCCGCGCTGCTGGAACGGCTGGCGCAAGACAAGCTGGCAGGTATCGCCGCCGAGGTGAAGGACGAAGGCTGGGCGTGGGTGGATGCCACCCCCGCCGTGACCCATGCCGACCTGCACGCCTTCCAGCGTGCGCCGAGGGAGCGCCGCGAACCGAACAAGCGCGAAGCGCAGCGCATCGAGAAGCTGCAAACCAAGATGCACGAACTGGCCGCCGCCGTGGATGACGCGCTTGATACCGAGGACGAGGAAAAGGCCGATGCCTTGCAGGAAGAAGGCGAAGCCGTGGGCGAGCAGTTGCAGGCGCTGGAAGATGGCTTGCAGGACTACGGCACGACCGTGAAGGCCGCAGCCGGTGCCATCGTCACCATCGACCGCAACGGGCAGGCAGTGATTCATCGCGGGTTGATGCGCGAGGCCGAGGCCAAGGCGCTGCGCACACTGGAACGCCTGCGCCAAGGTTTCGGCAGCGAAAGCGAAGCCGGGAACGACGACGAAGGCGAGGACGACGAGCAGCCCAAGACCGCCGCCATGTCCGACAAGCTGGCGCAGCGGTTGAGCGCCCACCGCACCGCCGCGCTGCAAATCGAAGTCGCCCGGCATCCGCAAGTGGCGCTGGCCGCGCTGGTGCATGGCATGGTGCAGACCGTCTTGCAGGGCAGCCACTACGGCCACGACTTGCCGCTGGGCGTGAGCCTGAAAGCGCAAGACCGGCTGGAAGGCATCGCCCCGGATATACCGGATTCGCCCGCCGCCGTGGCGCTGCGCGAGTTGCAGCAGGTAGCAGGCGAAGGCTTGCCGGAGGACAGCGCCGAACTGTTCGCCGTGCTGCTAGCGAAGTCGCAAGATGAACTGGTGCGGCTGCTGGCGATATCCGTGGCCGTCACGGTGGACGTGGTGACACCCCGCGCCACGCCGCAGCAACCGGGCGCGGAACTGGCGCAGGCTGTCGGCTTGGACATGGCCGCATGGTGGAAGCCCACCAATGAGGGTTATTTCCGGCATGTGCCGAAGGCCGCGATTCTGGAAGCCGTGGAGCAGTACGCCCCGGCGCACGTCACCCGGCTGGCGAAGTTGAAGAAGGCCGACATTGCCAGCGAAGCCGAGCGGCTGGCCGATGGCACCGGCTGGATGCCTGCCATCTTCAAGGCCGAAGGCACCGACGACACCACGGCGCAGGATGCGCCGCAGGCGGTGACGAACGACGAGCCGGAAGCCATCGACAACGACGACGAGCAGCAGGCCCACGCACTCGCCGCCTGACCTTCACCACCACCGAGCGCCCCGGTTTCGGCCGGGGCGCTTCGCTGTTCCATCAGCATCGGCCCCAGGCCGTTCCGCCCTGGTGCCGATGGTCAAAAATCCGGGCGCGGCGGTGGCCGCGCCCGGTTTCCAAGCCCAAAGCCAGAACGCCCCTTCGCCGCCTTCGGGCGGACGGCGAAGGGGCGGCGCACAAGTGACCTTGTGCGCGGGAAACCCTCGAAGCCCATAAGTGCGTCGGCGCACAGCGCCGACGACATTCCGAACGCGCCCCACCGCAATGGACGGGCGTGTGGGGCTACGCCCCGGCTTGCTGCCGCAGGTTGCACGAAAGCGTGCCGTCCTCGACGCTGGCGGTTCGTCGCCTGTACGTCACGAAGGACGGTTCACCGACACGCCGCCCGGCCTTGCAATGGAGCTTCCACGCCACGCCTCACGCAAAGGGCCGCAAGCAGCGGTAGGAACGCTTTCACCTTGTCGCTGGGCATTGTCCTTGCCCGTGTCAGGGCGCAGGCCGGTGAAGCCGTCGCGCGGGGATGCCGAGTCGGCCATGCCTCCATTCGGGAGCGGGCGGCCAGTACGTCCTTGTGTTGTTGTGAATCCTGGCGGTGGCTGGGCTTCATGGCCGCAACCTTCCAGCGAAAACAATTCCCCCTGCGCTGCGCGCATTCCTCGCGGGACAAATTCTTTTCGCTTCCAGGTTCTCCACGGTGTTGCGACCGCTGCGCGGTGCGGCCAGCCCATCCCCCGCCGGACGGATCACAACAAGGACGCACTGGCGCGACCTTGTTCAACCCGAAAGGAGAAATCATCATGGCTAACATCGGCACCTTCACCGCAGAGAAAGACGGCTTCACCGGCCAGCTCCGCACCCTGACCCTCAACTTCAAGGTCAAGCTGGTTCCCAACGACAAGGGCGAGAACGAAAGCGCCCCGGACTTCCGCCTGCAAGCGGCCGGCCACGACTTCGGCGCGGCGTGGAAGAAAACCAGCGAGGCCGGGCGGGATTACCTGTCGGTGGCCATCGACGATCCTTCATTCCCGGCGACGGTCTATGCCCGCCTGATCGAAGGCGAGAATGACACGCACGACCTCATCTGGTCGCGCAGCAAGCCCAAGGCGGCCTGACGGCCGCCCACCGCGCCCCGCCCATTGCGGCGGGGCGCGGTGCTGCTGATCGCAGCATCGCACGCACAGGGTTTCGGCAGTTGCCCCATGTCCCGCATGTCCAAGGCCAGCATTGCATTGGTGATGGTCGAATGGCTCGAAGCCCGTGGCAGTAGGAACAGCATGGCGTGTCGGCGCATTGCGCCGCCGGGCTTTCGGGCTGCGCCCCATGCCGCCAATGGCGTCATGTCCATTCGGCTTCAATCCCTCACGCCTTCGCGCCTGGCGGCGCTGCGCGCTCCGCTTGCGGGCATTCAGACGCGCTAGGGCGCGTCGCGCTCTTTCAGCACGGCCTCGAACTCCTGGCGCACCCGCGCCAGCAGTTCGTCGGCCTTGTGCGTGTCGTCGCCGGCGTAGGCCAGCGTCAACAGCGTCAGCGGATGCACTTCCATGACCTCGCACAGCTCGGTCAGCTTGTGCAGGGTCGGACTTTTCAAGTCGCGCTCCAGCGTACTCATATAGGTGCGGCTGGACACGTCGGAGAACGCTTCCTGGCTCAAGCCTCGCGCCTTCCTGACTGTCCGTATTGCCGTTGCCAATGAGTGTTTCGCTGTCACTAACTTGGTTTCCCCATAAAAACCAAGATGACAGCCCATTGCGCCCTATAGGGCTACAATCTATAGTGTTCATTCATGGCTGAAAGGCCCGCTTTCGTGCTTTTACGGAAATCCGCAGATGCGGATTCCGACAGAACCGGGGAATCGCATCCGTGTCTTTCCGGCTTCCGACAATTCCGCTTCGGCGCTTCTGTTCTTCTACGGATGCGATGGCTTGCACATCGGTGCTTCCACACGAATGCACGGATGCGTTTCGGCAGTTCTGCGCTTCGGCACCAAAGCGCATTCGCGCATCGTCGGTTTCGTGGAGAAGCTGCCCATGACCCTGCCGCTTGTCACCGCTGATGAACGCGCCCGGCTGCTGGCCCACGGCGCGGCGCTCGCCGCTGGTCAGCGGCTCGACCCGCTGCCCGTGGTGCGCTTGTTCACCCCGGACGCGCATGTGACCTGGCTGCTGGTGTCGCTCGACCCGGCGGATGGCGACACGGCCTACGGCCTGATCGACCTCGGTATCGGTATGCCTGAGCTCGGGATGGTCAAGCTGTCCGACCTGGCGGGCATCGTCGGGCCGCGCAAGCTGCCGGTGCGGCGGGATCGGTATTTCCAGGCGGTGCGCCCGTTATCGGAGTACGTCCGGCTGGCGCAGGAGAACGGCGCGATCACGGACTGATGAAAACCAGCGCGGCCTAGCCAGCCGGGGCGCATCGTGACTATTTCAATCTTGATCAAGACCGTGCAGGTCTGAATCCGCATTCTTGCACCGAAGTGGTGCGATCCTGTTGAAAACAGTCCTGATCTTGGGCGCGGGCTGCGGCACGGTGTTCGGTGCTGCGCGTCATTTTCCTGAAGGCGTAGCCGTCGCATTCAGACGATTTCCGCAACACGCAGAGCCAAATGGTCTTGACACCGACAGTTACAGCCTAACCAATTTTGATGACGACCTGATGGCATTTCGATAGTTCCCGCATCGCGGAAATCGTGGCGACGCATCCCAAACAGAGGGAGGTTTCGCCATGACTGATCGCAGCGCCGAACACTGGTATCCGACAGCGGCCTATCTCTACGTTCTGCACCTTGACGGCCCTGCGCTGGCGTGGGAATACCTGCGCCGAAATCCCGACTACCGCCGCGACTGGCTGCGCCGCCGCCGCCGGCCGGACACGGCGCAGGCGTGGGGCCTGCGCCTGCTGGAAGACCCAGCCCTGGATGCGCGCGACGCGCATCCGGCCTGGTTTCCCGATCACGATGCCGTCGTGCAGGTTTACCCGGACGATGACCCGCCACCCGAAGCCCATGCCTTCGAGTTCTGGCGCGTCCCTGGCCGCAAGCAACTGATCCACGACGGCAAGCGCCTGGTGCTGGTGTCGCATTGGCCCGGCTGCTGCCTGCGGCTCGCGCTCGCGCCGGGCCTGGAAGACGGCATGGCCTACCTCTACGCCACCCGCGCCTGCGCCACGCCCTGCGCGCGCTATCGCACGCTCGCGTCCGAGCTGGACGCATTGGCCGTGGCCACGGTTGCCACGCCTGCGGCGGCGGCCCGTTCCAGGCCCACGACGGCCGCGGTGCTGGAACTGCACACCTTGCAGACGCTCGACGCGACCCTGGCGGGCGCGTCATTGCGCGAAGTGGCCGAAGGGCTGTTCGGCGCCGATGCCGTCGCCGCCGACTGGCACAAGGACAGCGCCTTACGTGCCCGCGTGCGGCGGCTGGTACGTCGTGGCGATGCGCTGATGCGTGGCGGCTATCGCCGCCTGGCACAGCTTCCGCCGCCGTTGCAGTAGGGGGGGACGTTTCGCGTCCCCCGTAGATCGTCCCTTAGCAAGCAGCCTCGCTTTCTTGAAAGTGCCTCTAACCGGCCGCGTGGTGTGGCCGGGCTTGATGGAGGTACATCCCATGCGACCCGCTCCCTTGCGGCCTGCCGCCGCTGCTGTCGCTGCGCCTGCGCAGCCCCAACGCTACCTGACCAACGACGAAGCCGCCGAGTACCTGCGCCTGTCGCCACGCACGCTGGAGAAACAGCGCGTGATCGGCGGCGGCCCGAAGTTCCGCAAGTTCGGCCGCCGCGTCATGTACGCGGTGTCCGACCTCGATGCCTGGGCCGACCAGCGCAGCTACGAGGCGACTTCCGACCCGGAATATGCCGAACGCCACGCGGGCGATTACCGTGATGGCCGCTGATCGCTGGCGCGTGGGTGGCCGTCGCCATGTCCAGCCCGCCAGGGCAAGCCTTGCAGCGCGAACAGCTCGACCTGTTCCGCGCGCTGCCGGGCGACATGGCACCCCGCGACAGCCAGGACTTGATGGCCTTTCCGTTCTTCTCGCTGGCGAAGTCGCGGCGTACCGCGCCGATCGACTTCCGCGCCGGCGGCATCACCATCCGCGTGGAGGGTACGCAGGAGCACGGCATCGCAACGATATGGGATGCCGACCTGCTGATTTGGGCCGCCTCGCAGATCGTGGAGGCGCGCGACGCGGGCTTGCGCCCGTCGCGCTGGATACGCGCCACTCCCTACGAGATCCTGCGCTTCATCGGGCGCGGCACGTCTCTCAACGACTACCTGCGCCTGAAAGCCGCGCTCGACCGGCTGCAATCGACCACGGTGGCCACGTCCATCCGCGAAACCACGGGAAGGCGATTGCATCGCTTCTCGTGGATCAACGAGTGGAAGGAACTGGCCGATGCCAGCGGCGTGCCGCTGGGCATCGAACTGATCCTGCCGGACTGGTTCTATGCGGGCGTGCTCGATGCCGCCTTGGTGCTGACCATCGACCCAGCCTATTTCCGCTTGAAGGGCGGGATCGAGCGCTGGCTGTACCGCCTGGTGCGCAAGCACGGCGGCAAGCAGCCGGGCGGCTGGCAATTCGACTTCCGGCACCTGCACCGCAAGTCGGGCAGCGCTGCGCGCTTCTCCGACTTCGCTTACGACCTGCGCGTCCTGGTGGCGCGGCAGTCGCTGCCCGGCTACGTCCTGGGCATCGAGCGAATGCCGGACGACGGACAAGAACTGCTGACCTTCCGGCCCGTGCTGCACACGGCACGGGGATAACTCGTGGAAAAGGTGTGGACGGCCTCGTGCTATCAGGAGTACCGGGTATCGTGCTATCGGGAGTACGCCTATCGTGCTATCAGGAGTACGAAAACGCCGGAAAGCCAATAACGGCGCGGGTTTGCGGCCCCTCTAACTTCCCTAACAAGAAATACATAACTTTTAGTAGAAGCGCGCCGTTTCGGTGGACAACCGAGAAACGGCACGGCGAACAGCGTTTTGCACGGCAGGTAAAGCCCGGCTTTCCAGCAGGGAGGGCCGCGCCATGATCCTCGCTCTGCTCAACCAGAAAGGCGGTGTCGGCAAGACCACGCTCGCCACGCACATCGCGGGCGAACTGGCGATGCGCGGCCAGCATGTCGTCCTGCTCGATGCCGACCCGCAGGGTTCATCCCTGGACTGGACGCAGCGCAGAAGCCAGCAAGGCTTGCCACGGCTGTTCAGCGCCGTGGGCCTCGCACGCGAAACGCTGCATCAGGAAGCGCCAGAACTCGCCAGGCGGGCCGATCACGTCATCATCGACGGGCCGCCGCGCATCGCCGCCTTGGCGCGCTCCGCGCTGCTGGCGGCCGAGCGCGTGCTGATCCCGGTGCAGCCCAGCCCCTACGACCTCTGGGCCAGCTCGGAAATGGTTTCGCTGATCCGCGAGGCGCAGGTGTTCCGGCCGCTGCTCCGCGCGGCCTTCGTCATCAACCGGCGCGTCAGCACCACCATCATCGGGCGCGAGGCGCGGCAATCGCTCGCCGAACAGCCGCTGCCCGCGCTGCGCTCGGAGGTGCATCAGCGCATCGTCTTCGCCGACAGCGTGGCCGCTGGCCGGCTCGCACGCGAGACAGCGCCCGACAGTGCCGCCGCCCGCGAAATCACCGCCCTGGTGGACGAACTGCTGCGGTGGCCGACATGACAGCGCAGCAGCCACCCAACAGCAAACGCACGGGCAAGCGCGTCGGCATCGGCGCACGTCCGCCCGCGAATCCGCACGCCGAGGCGTGGATTCGTCAGGGCGATGCCGACGCGCTGGGCAAAGGCGACCTCTACACGGCCCGCCTCACGCTCGACATCACGCCCGCCATGCGGGCGCGCATCAAGGTGTCGGCCTTCACGCAAGGCGTGACCGTGGCCGACCTGCTGCGCGGCCTGCTGGAGCGGGAGTTTCCGCCGGAGAACACACCATGAACGCATTCGCTTGGCCTGCCGCGAACGCGGCACCGGCTGCGCCGCTGCCTGCGCTTTCGGCACTCGCCGGACAGGCCGGCAATGTGCCGCTGACGCGCGTTTCGCTGGCCTACCTCGAACATCGCTTCAAGCTCTACCTGCGCTTCGGCGAACCGGCGCGCACGCTTCAGCTCGACCGCTGGCGGCGCTGCGCGGTGTTCCTGCCGGGCGCGATGCTCTGCCGCATCCGCTGGCAGGCCAACGACTACGGCACGATCCGCTGGCAACTCATGGTGATGCAGGCTTGCACACCGCTGGACGCGGCGCAGCGCATCCCCGGTGTTCAGCCGGGCGCGCGCTTGCTCCTACACACCGAAGGCGATGCCAACGTGCGCGCCGTGCTGGAGCGCATCGACGGCATCGAGGCGCTGGGCATCGCTGCCATCGACGTGTCGCCGGCGTACTGGCGCACGCTGGGCAACCGTCTTGCGGCTCGCCTTGCGCTGCCCGAATACACCACCGAGCGGCATACCGCCTGGCTGGCCGGGAAGGTGCTGCCATGACCGCCCCGACCACCACACCCAACGCGCCCGACGTGGCGCCGCGTCCTCGCTCACGCCTGCGCGCTCGCATCGTGCTGGCGACACTGGCCGCCATCGGCTTCGCTGCGCTGGCCTGGGCGGCTTTCGTGTCGCCGCTGCCGCGTCTGACCTACAACCCGTCCGACAGCGTGGCGGTCGGCTGGTATCGCATTGACCCGTTCGACCCGCGCACCGCCTCGCTGCCACGTCCGTTGTCCGTGGACAGCATCGTGCTGGTGCCGCTTCCGGCCACGGCTGCCGCGCTCGCTGCGCAGCGCGGCTACCTGCCGACGCGCGTTCCGCTGCTCAAACGTGTGGGCGCGGTCGCGCCGCAACACGTCTGCATCGTCGCCGGTCAGGTACGCATCGACGGCGTGCCTTCGGCCGCCGTACTGCCCGCCGACCGGCTGGGCCGGGCGCTGCCGTCCTTGCAGCTTTGCCGCCGCCTTGAACCGGGCGAACTGCTCCTGTTGAGCGTGACGAATCCAGCATCGTTCGACAGCCGCTATTTCGGCCCGGTCAGCGCATCCGCCGTGATCGGCGTTGCGCATCCGGTGTGGCCGGAGATACGCCCATGATGGCCGCCGATTCGCTGCGCTCTGACGTGCCATCGGGCATGTCGTTCTGCTGGCTGCTTCAGTGTCGCTGCGCCTGTCGTGCCGGTGCATTCGCACCGCACGTCGCGCAGCATCCGGCGCAGCCGTCCAACGTTCAGGCGTCTTGCCTCGAACGCGCCCGGCCTGCGGCCATTGGCGCTTTCGCCGGCGCGCTGTCTGTTCACGCAGCAGCGCCGCCGGGCCGCCGTTGCCTGGAGCGACAGCGAAGGGCAAAGGCGGAAGGCAAGACAAAAGGACGCGGCACCTGGCCGCGTCGAAAGCCAGTCAGCACATGGGGGGAACGCGGCACGGAGCGGCTTCGCCACCGTGCCGCGTTTGGCGCGAGGGTCGCGCCAATGCTGGCATGTCCGCGTGCTTCGCACGACAGGACACGCCCAAGCTTGCGGGGAGCGCAGCCATGACCGACAGCCGCGACGACGACTTTCGCGTGCGCCCCAGCGCCCCGAAGAACCGGGGCAAGGGCCAGGGGCAGAGCTTCGTTTCCAAGGTGCTCAAGCAGGCCGGCAAAGCCAGCAGCGGCAAGTCGGCAGTACGCCGTCCTGGCGCGGCTGGCACCGGCCAGCGGCCCGGCTCTCGGCTCGGACGTGGCCACACGGCGGCGCGCTTCGCCGGGGCGAAGCTAATGCCCATGTCGCGGCGCGTGACCATCAAGACCTTGCTGGTCAATCACCAGCGGGCCAGCCCGCAATCGCTCGCCAAGCACCTGCGCTACATCGAGCGCGACGGCGCGGGTCGCGATGGCGAACCGGGCCGGGGCTACGGGCCACAGGCCGACGAAGCCGATCTGGACGCCTTCAAGGAACGCTGCGCCGACGACCGGCACCATTTCCGCTTCATCGTCTCGCCCGAGGACGGGGCCGAGCTGGACGACCTGCGCACCTACACCCGGCATCTGGTGAGCCGCATGGAAGCCGACCTGGGCACGCGGCTGGATTGGGTGGCGGTGGATCACTGGAACACCGACAACCCGCACACCCACCTGATCGTGCGCGGGCGCGACGACACCGGCAAAGACCTCATCATCGCGGGTGACTACATCGCCCACGGCTTCCGCCATCGCGCCGCCGAGCTGGCGACCGAGTGGCTGGGGCCGCGCACCGAACTGGAGATTCAGCAGACCTTGAGGCGCGAGGTGGAACAGGAGCGGTGGACGAGCCTGGATCGCACCTTGCAGCGCGAGACCGGCGAGGATGGCCGGGTGCATGTCGAACGGCTCAACGAGCCGAGGTTGCAACGCCAGCGCCTGCTGCTGATCGGCCGCCTGCAACGCTTGCAGCGCCTGGGCCTAGCCGACGAGGTGCAGCCCGGCACCTGGGCCATTCATGCCGATGCCGAGAAGACCTTGCGTGCCCTGGGTGAGCGTGGCGACATCATCCGAACGATGCAGCGGGCCATGAGCGGCCAGCCGCGTGAGCTGGCGGTGTTCGAGCCGGGCGACGATGGTCGCAGCCTCATCGGCCGCGTGGCCGCGAAGGGGCTTGCCGATGAGTTGCACGACCGAGGCTATCTGATCATCGACGGCACGGACGGTAAGGCCCACTACGTTGCACTGAACGCCCGCGACGAACTGGCGAACTATCCCACGGGCGCTGTGGTAGAGGTGAAGGGTTCGACTGAGGTGCGCACGGCCGACAAGAACATCGCCTCGCTGGCGAGCGATGGCCTGTACCGCACCGATCATCACCTGGTAATCGAGCAGGGCCGGGCTACGCCCGGACGCGACCCGCAGGAAGTCGTCGCCGCTCATGTCCGGCGGCTGGAAGCCCTGCGCCGGGCTTGCATCGTGGAGCGCGTGGCCGAAGGGCTATGGAAGGTACCGGACGACCTGGCCGAGCGTGGCCGCCAATACGACGCGCAACGGCTGGGCGATGTAGCCGTAGAGCTGAAATCACACCTTCCTATTGAACGGCAGGCCCGCGTCATCGGCGCGACTTGGCTTGACCAGCAACTGATCGGCGGTGGCCGTGGGCTGGGCAACTTGGGCTTTGGCGGTGATACCAAGCAGGCCATACAGCAGCGAGCCGATTTCCTCGAAGAACAGGGGCTGGCACAGCGCCGCGGGCAGCGCGTCATCCTCGCGCGCAACCTGCTGGGCACGCTACGCAATCGGGAACTAGTGCAGGCCGCGAAAGACATTGCGGCGGAAACCGGCCTAGAGCATCGCCCGGTGGCCGACGGGCAGCGCGTAGCCGGTATCTACCGGCGTTCCATTATGCTCGCCAGCGGGCGCTACGCGATGCTCGATGACGGCATGGGGTTCAGCCTTGTGCCGTGGCGGCCGGTAATTGAGCCGCGACTGGGACAACAGCTTGCCGCAAAGGTTATCGGCGGAAGTGCCTCTTGGGAACTTGGACGAAAGCCCAGTATCGGTATCAGTTAGATATCAAGGGAAGCTGAGTACCAGGCGCAGTCTGCTTGGCTGCTGTGATTCTTCTTAGAGATTCAATCAATGCCATAAACTCCTTGGATTGCCTCAGTGCTTCGCCTCCCGCAGTTTGCAGGTCCAAGACATCCGTAGCCTCGATCGTGAAGGCTGTGGGCACGCGCAGCAGCGAATGCCGGATCTTGTCGTCCGGCACGTCGTTCAGACTTACGCTTACTACGTAGATTTCTGCGTCGGCCGCAAAGGGGCTGTCCGCTTGGCCACGGGTGCGGACAATCTCGGAACGCCAGTGTTGCAGGTCGTCGTTAAGCATGGCCAGCGTCACCTGGGTCTCGCGAGCGCCGGCACCGAAGATCAGCGACTCAAGTACTTGCGTCGTGCTGGGAACTCGGTCGCTACTGTCCACTCTCTCGCTCAGTCCTCGTTCGGAGTTCACCGTCACCAACACGAGTCGGCGCAAGCTTCCGGGCTTGACCTCCGAGAAATTGGCGCTCATTGAGCCCGAAGCTACTAGCCGGTCTAGCATCAGACGTACGCCGAGGTTGTCGGAGACACCACCGTCCACGAGGTGGATATAGGGCCGATCGTGCGCATTGAGGTAGCTGTCTATGCCGCTTTGCAGGATGCGTGATCTGTAATTTTGCCCTCTGACAGGCAAAGATCGGAGAGGCGGCGGACAGGTATTGGCGTTGTTTCGCACCGTTACGGGCGACAGCACCAGCGGTACTGCCGACGAGGCCGCCACCGCGAAAGACAGCGGCGTTGCATCGAGGTCGGAACAGATTAGCCGGAATTGCTCGGTGGTGAAATCGAAAGGGGCACCGGTCGTGAGGTCGGTTGCCGTGATCATCAGTTCGGGCGCGCCCGGTCGTCGGCGCACGTCACCAAAGGTGCGGCCTTCAAAAAGTTCGTCCAAGCGTTGAGCCAGGATCTGGCTGCGCCCAAACCAAGGTGAAGTTAGTCTATAAAGACGCTCAGGCCACAGAGCTTCACGTATGAGTCGCCCCTCAAAAGGCACAAGCAGAAAATCCGGCTCGAAACGAGTCAGCGTGGCATCGCCGAAGGCCGCGAAGTGCGCGGCAAGGATGCTGCCCCCCGACACTCCGCTGACCAGGAACACCTGATCCAACAGAGTGGTCTCCTGGCCCTCTAGCGCGAAGCGTGTGGCCTTGAGTTCGCGCAGCACGCCCAGGCCGAAGGCCGCCGCCCGAGCGCCCCCGCCTGACAGTGTCACCGCTACAACCACCGGTTGGTTGACCTCCGACGGCCTGATGCGTTGGTCGTTCTCGGCGAGAGACATTAAGGCGGCGTCGGAAAGTGTCGGGTTGATCCAAGGACGGTAAGTGGAACACCCTGTCAGAACTACCGTTGCCAGCACACCGGCCAAACTCCATCGTGTGAATTTACACACCTCCAGGCGCTTTACCTCTGCAAGCAGCACCACGCAGCGTTTCGAATAGACAAGAACGAGAAACGCCGGCAATTTTGCGACGAAGCAGAGCCACTCCAGAATGCTGCAGACGTTACAAGAACGGCACCCTACGAATCCCCTTGATGAGGCTCCTCGCGATCCGCGCGAAGTTATGGAATAGCAGCTATTCACGAGCCAGCACTTCTCCAAGCGCTATTGATCCGTTCAAGGCAGGTGGTGATTGCAGACTTTGCATGCCCGAGCAGTGTGTAGGAGCCTTTGAAATCCGCGAGAGCGTTGCCGTGCTCGAAGCAGCTAGCAGCAGCCACCCGACGATCTGTTTGTTCATCTACTGCCTCAAACTCCAAACTAGCTCCCCCAGTTGTCACTGGTCCAACAAGCAACGTCGTTAGGGTGTTGACTGCTCTATTGGGCGTCTCAATGGTCGTAATTGCCACACGCACACGTATGCGGCCTGACGATGCGGGAGCTTCGGACTTAGTTTGGAGATGTCGCAGTTCACTGTTGACGTGATCGAGAAGCTCTCGCACTTGCTCAGCTTCAAGCCCACCTATGCGTCCAGTTGCCGTCACTACCTGAGCATCCTCGACTAATATTTCCCGGTAACGACTGGGTTCAAAGCCTGGCGCCTTGAAGAGCAGAACATTTTCGTACTTCGTTTTTCCCAATACATCGTAATCACCAAGAAACCCTGATCGAGTCATTCCGTTTGAAGCACAGCCAGATAAGGTTGCCGTGAGGCCTGCCAGCAGCACAAAATGGATTAATGAAATAGGGCGTTTCATATATATTTTCATTTATCCCATTTTCAGACAGACGATGCCAGCAACAACCAGCGCAATTCCAACCCAACGTATCAAGGAGGCGGTATCGCCGAACACATACACGCCCACGAAAAACGCGCCCAGCGAACCGATGCCGGTCCAGACCGCATAAGCTGTTCCTATGGGGATCTGTTTAAGAGATAACCATAGGAAAAAGCCGCTGGCTGCCATACAGGCAACTGCAATCGCCGGCCCCACGTAGCGCATCGCTGCATTGGCCGCACCCATCTTGAGGCCTAGTGGCCAACCGATTTCGAACAGGCCGGCAATCAGTAGAACCAACCATGGATTCCATGACAACGGGTTCATATATTTCTCCAAATCTATTCAGTGAAAATTGATTATCAAAGCATCAAAGCATCAAAGAATAGGCAGTAGGCGGTCAATTCGCTCTGCTTCTGATTTCTTCTTAAACTCTCTGATGGCGAGAATCTGTCTCCCCGATCTCTCCGGCCACGAGAGAGATCGGGGGAAGCGTGTGGACAGTTACGCTGAGGGATCAGACCGGTTGCACTGGTTGTTGTACCGCCTCGTGACTCCGTTTGCTGCCCGGCCACTTCATTCCGAACAGCACCTCGTAGAGCAACGGAATCAGGCCAAGCGTCACGAGCGTGCCAAGTGCGAGACCACCGATCATGCCGATGGCCATGCCCTTCCACAGCGGCCCCGCAAACAACATCAGGGGCACGAGACCCGCGATACA
Source organism: Stenotrophomonas sp. GD03654 (assembly GCF_029845105.1). Classification (NCBI taxonomy): domain Bacteria; kingdom Pseudomonadati; phylum Pseudomonadota; class Gammaproteobacteria; order Lysobacterales; family Lysobacteraceae; genus Stenotrophomonas; species Stenotrophomonas sp. GD03654. The sequence goes on from NZ_JAOCLC010000022.1 coordinate 35,712, forward strand.
GGTCACCTTGGTCATCACGATTGGACGCAGCCGCTGCATCGCAGCTCCCACCAGGGCTTCATGTCGGGCGAGACCTTCCGAGAGGCCGTGTTCAATTTGTTCGAGCAGAAGAACGGCGTTGTTGACGATGATTCCGAACAGCGCAAGCACCCCGAATGTCGCCATGAAGCTGAAAGGAGTGCCTGTTGCCTTCAGTGCAATCACGACCCCAATCAACGTGAAGGGAATCGTTGCGAGAATCACGATCAGCTTGCGGAAGGAGTTGAACTGCCAGATGAATAGCAGCAACATCGCCAGAAGAGCGAACGGCATGTAGTGCGTGAGCGATGCATTCGATTCAGCCGATTCCTCAATTTCTCCACCAAGCTCTATGGCATAGCCTGCAGGTAGTTCAATTGCGGCGATCCGAGGTGCGAGGTGATCCACGATCTCTTGCGCGGTGTATGCGGTGTTCTGCCCCTGAACTGTGACTGTACGAATGAGATTGCGGCGCTGGATCACAGACGGCTCGCTAGCGAGCGTGACATCGGCCACTTGCGCCAGGGAAACCGGCTGGCCACCCGACGCTGGATAGATGGTCGTCGAACCAACGTCCGCAGTGCTGCGCCGATCATTGGACGTCCCGCGCATCACGATTGGCACGCTGGTATCGCCATCTCGGATCACAGAGATCGACTGGCCGATGTAGCGGGTGCCAAGCCAGGCAGCTATGTCGTCGGTGGTGACGCCAGCACGTCGCGCACGATCTTGATCGACCCGAACATCGAGACGGCCGACACGGGTATCCCAGTTGTTCTTGATGTTGGCCGTACCTGGCAGCTCCCGTAGCGCGGACTCAATTTTCGCCGCCGCATTCATCAGCACCTCATGATCCGGCCCACTGACCCGGTAGACGGCTGTGCCGGCTTCGGTAGTGCCTAGCGAGAACCGCTGAGGCTCTGCGCGTACATCTCCATGATGCTGCGCGAAGTAAGCCCGAGTTCGGGCAATCACGACGTCAATGTTGGTGCCTGCCTTGACCGTCACGACAAAGTACGCGATGTTCGATGCTGGCAATGGGGGATTGAGCCCAAGGATGAAGCGCGGCCCACCGTCAGCGACGTAGCCAATGTGATCCGTGATTTCGGGGTTGATTTCTTGATCACCGAGCCAGCCGCTCACTTCCTTCACTTTGGCAAGAGTGAGCCGTGAATCCGTTCCAGGGGCGAGCTGCACCGGTATTTGGAATTGAACTCGGTCGGACTTCGGCAAGAAGTCGTATGGCAGTGTCGTGAATCCGTACAGAGCTACGGCCAATGCACCCGTCATCACACCAACGTAGATCGCCTTGTGGTCAAGCACCCACTCAAGCAACTTGCGATAGCCGCGATAGAAGCGTGTGTTGTAGGTTTGCGCGTCATTCGCCGGTTGATGATGCACTTTGGTGAAGTGGTAGCACAGCAGTGGAGTGACGGTCAGACACAACAGCCAAGATCCGAGTAACGTGAGCGCGAGGACAATGACGAGAGAGCGCAGATACTCACTCGTCGCACTCTGGCCGAAGAAGAACGGGGAGAAGGCGATGACGATAACCAATGAGGACGTCAGCAGCGGCAGTGCGAGGGTACGACCCGCTTCGAGACAAGCCTGTTTGCGGTCTTCACCGGCTGCCAAGCGCCGTTCAATGTCTTCGGCAATCACGATGCCGTTGTCTACCAAGAGCCCCAAAGCGATGATGATGGCTGCCATCGAAACACTTTGCAGCTCGATGTTCAGCGCGCGCATCACGATCAGTGCCCCCAGAATGGTAAGCGGCACGATCATCCCGACGATGAATCCTGTGCGCCATCCCAGGAAAAGGACGACGACGCCGAGCACGATGACAATCGTTTCGATCATCACCTGGTTCATCTTGCCCATTTCACGTTTGACGACGTCTGCCTGGAATGTCACATAGGAGAGCTCGAAACCTGCGGGCAGAAGTTTCTCAAGCTCGGCCACACGGGATTTGAGGGCTACGCCGAATTGCTCCACGTTCTGGCCCGAGGTCATGGACACTGCCATCACTACGGCAGGCTGGCCCTTATAGACTGCAGCAGACTCGGGAGGATCTGCAGGTTGTACCTGCACGCGCGCAAGCTCTCCCAGTGAGATTGAAGGAGCAGGCGAAGCACCGCGCGCACCCTGAGCTTGCGCCATCATGATCGGCAACGCGCGCAGCGAGGCGGCGTCGCGAACCTCTCCACTAACAGCCAGCGAAGCGTTGATGCCACCGATGGCGATTTGCCCGCCTGAAAGCACGACGTTTTGTTTAACGAGTTGATCGATCACCCCTTGTGGGGTCAATCCAAGCTGGGCTAGTTTTGGTCGATCAAATTCGAGATAGACGCGCTCTTCCTGCAAGCCGTAGAAGCTGATGCGATCAACGCCGGGAAGCGCGTATAGGCGATCGCGCATCTCTTTCAACGACACACGCATTTCGCCCATGGAGTAGCCCGGCGCGGTCACCGCAATGGAGGCCACGGCAACACGGCCGAAGTCGTCGTTGACAAATGGCCCCAACGTACCCTGTGGAAGCAGAGGCTGAGCATCGGCAACCTTCGCGCGAACGCGCTGCCATATGGGGGCTAGGTCGGTGTACCGCTCCCAGATCGTGACCTGTATGACGGCCCCGCCCGCGCGAACGGTTGTGGTTACACGCTTGACCTCGGCCAGCTCCCGCAAACGCTCCTCGATCGGACGCGCGATCAACTGCTCAACACGTTCGGCTGGCATGCCAGGGTTCAGAACGGCAACAACCGCATCTCGAATCGTGACCGATGGCTCTTCCTGCGAAGGGAAATTGAGAAACGTGGCAATGCCGGCAACAAGAATGATGACCGCGGCAAGGTAGGTGAGTCTGCTGGCGCGCAGCGCCATTTCTGTGATCTTCATAGCGAAGTCTTCCTGTAGCGGGTCAGCGTCCGGCCAATTGGGTCGTGGCCTTGAGTGGGGTGACTTGTTGCTCGTTCGTCAGCCAACTCGCGCCAGCCGCGACTACCATCTCGCCGCGCTTCAGGCCGCCCACAACGCGAACGTTGTCGCCGCCTGGCTCGCTCTGGAATTGCACTTCCCGGCGGTGCACCTTCTTTCCGGTCACGTCATATACAAACACTGCGGCTTGTCCTGCTTTCTCACTGAGCACCAGTGCCGAATAGGGAAGCATCAGACGATCTGGTGAGGCATCCTTCGCTTCCGGTGCCTTCAGCAATACTTGAACGGCAGACCCGGGTCGAAGACTGCGCGCAAGAGTAGCATCTTGAGGAACGAGCACGACAGGTAAAAGTGAGCCATTTTCAGCACGCAAGCCGATGCGTTGTACCGAAGCACGAACGGGACTTGCTGACTCGCTCAGGCGCAGTTCGGCGACCTGCCCAATTTTGATATTTGCCGCCTGGGTCGTCGATGCAGTCGCAAGGACTTCTACGCCGCTGCGTAGTCCATCCACTTGAAGCACCGGCGCTCCGGCTGCAATATCTGTGAACGGCAGAGCGAGTTTCTCCGCGACGACGCCGTCGAATGGCGCATGAATGGCGGCCCCCCTTCGCGCACGCTCGGCAAGGCCGAATGCGGCCTTTGCATTGCGCACCTGGCCTTCAGCTGCAACCAACTGTGCTTTCACACTCTCGAATGCAGCCGGGGAGATTACGTTGCCCTCAAGCAGCCCCCTTTGCTGCGTTGTCTGCACGATTCTGTCTGCCAATGCGGCTTCCGCAGCAGCGAGTGTCGCCCGAGCCTGTTCTAGGCGGAGTTGCTCGGGCTGAACATCCAACTCAGCCAGAAGCTGTCCGCGAGAGAAGCGATCTCCCACGTCCACATGAAGCTTGCTGATACGCCCGCCAGTCTCGAACCCCAAGGTACTCCGCTCACTGGAGCGAGCTAGACCACTCAATTCAATGCGATTGGCCACAGAACCTACATCCCCCACCGTGAGCAGCTTGACCGCTCGCGGTGGATCGGAAGCAGGCTCCTTCTGACTACCACAGCCGGCAAGCGATGCGAGCAGAACAAACGCGAGGCCGACTTTCTGCATTTGCCAGGACTGGGATTTAAAGGGAGTGCAAGACACGGGAAGGCCTTTCATCAGCGTTTATCAATAGGGGTGAGTTCCAGTTCGCCGCGGGCGAGCGCCTGGAGGGTGTGCATGAGTCGAGAAAGGTCTTCGGCAGCAAACGTCGGAAAACCCATCATTTCGGCGAGGAAGACTCCGTCCAAGGCAAATAGAACGATTCCGGCGATATCGGTGCCGCGTGGAGATTTGCTCGCGTTCTCGTACTGCCTGCGGTACCAGCCGCGCACAGGCTCAAGCAGCGTGGGGTCTTCAGCCACGGCCGCCAGCAATGCAGCGCTCATCTTTTGCATCCCGCCGTCAGGCATAGCCGAGACCTGGCTGGATAGCCAAGGGTCTGGATCGCCGACGAATGGCAGCTCTCGCTCTTCCTGCCCGCCATCAAACGCCGAGACCTGGTCATCAATCATCGTGAGGAGCAGATCGCGCTTGGTCTTGAAGTGGTACAGGAACGCACCTTTGCTCATTCCTGCCCGTGCAACGACCGCGTCAAGCGTTAGGTGCCCGGCACCTCCCTCCATGACTACGTCACGCGCAGCTTGAAGGATGCGCTCCCGTGTTTGTTGCGCTTTCTTAGAGATGGAGGGGGCTTCAGCGCCGTTGTCCGCCGAATGCGACTCCTCTGGGCTTGATTTCATACGAGTTGCCATGGTGAAACTCCAAAGATGCTTGATTTTTGAACCGTCTGGACGGTATAGTACACGCCATGAACTATGCCCGTCAAGACGGCCTCCTCAATTCACAACCTAGTGGCTCAACATGTCCGATCCCTACGCCCGCCGCGGCCTTACTGCTGTTGCATTCCTATCGATCACGCTTCTCGCCGCGTGCAGCCACTCGCCTCACAGGGTGGAGACATCACGCGTTGAGGTTCCGGCCAAATTCATGAACGAAGCGGGTCTGGCTGTGCAGCAGGTGCCAGCACAAGCACTCCCGGCCGAGTGGTGGACGGCGTACGGTGATCCGCTGATTGACGCGCTGGTGCGCAACGCGCTGGAGCACAACACCGATCTCGCTATTGCAAGAGCGCGGATTGATGAAGCTGTGGCGATCACCCGACGTACACGCGCTTCAATGTTCCCTAGCTTGGCGCTCACGCCCCAAGCAACGCGCGCGCGCGACTTTTCTTTGGCACCGACCATCAGCAGCGATGCCAGGCTTCCGCTGTCGGCTTCATGGGAAGTTGATCTAGCGGGCCGCCTCTCGCATGCCGCTGATGGCGCACGGATGGACGCAGTTGCTGTCGAACAGAACTGGTTCGCGACACGTTGGCAGATCGCCTTTGAGACAGTGTCCGCTGCACTGCAGCAGCGGCAGGCGGCAGAGCTGGAAGATCTGGCAAAAGAGCGACTTCAAGTCGCCGAGCGCCTTGAGCGTCTGACAGAGCAGAAGTTCAAGGCAGGTCAAGCTACGGGCTTTGACATTGAACGCACGCGTTCCGAGGTCATCGCCCTCCGGGTGGAGCAAGAGCAGTTGCGACGCGTACGCGGCGAAGCAACGCATGCCTTGGATGTGCTCGTTGGCCGGATTCCGGGGGCGCTTGGCAGCGGTCCTGCGCTTGCCTCTCTCACCATGCCCGATTGGACTCCCAGAAGCGTGCCAGGCGAATTGCTGCAGCAGCGCCCCGACGTCAGAGCCGCGCAGGCGCGTCTTGCAGCGGCGACGGCGCGATGGAACGCAGCAGAAGGCGAGCGGTTCCCCAAACTTGTGCTCGATTTGAGTGGTGGGCGCCAACGCTTCGAGAACAACGGAACACGTGTGGCAGGGAACATTTTCTCTCTGGGCTTGGGTGTGACGCTTCCGATCTTTGACGGTGGAGCAATACAAGCGGGAATCGACGAGGGCTCAGCACGCAGTCGCGGCGCACAGGCTGACCTGGAACGCACGGTTTTGCTTGCGCTTCAGGATGTGGAGAACGCTTATCTGGGCTGGCAGACCCAGCGGACTTCTCTGCAGCATCAGGTCGATGGTCTTGTCGTCGCTGATCGACTCCTTGACCGCAGTCGACGCCTCTTTGAGGCGGGACAGGTGGATGCGACCGTTGTTGCAGAAGCGGAGCGTGGCACCTTGTCCCAGCGAGCGGCTCTGGTCCGTGCTCGCGCCGACGCAGCCGTGCAATGGGGTGTTCTCGCTAAAGCGCTTTCTGGTTCGCCAGAGCATGTGAATCTGCAATCTTCACCCTGAGTCCTTGAGTTGGAAGAACGCAGCATGGCAGCGAGTTTTAAATACTGAATAGATCGACGATTAGTAGGGGACGCATGGAAATTCGACATCTACGTTGTTTTATGGCGCTCGCCGAGGAACTTCACTTCGCTCGCGCCGCTGCGAAACTGCATATTGAGCAGTCCCCACTGTCTCGCACGATCAAAGAACTCGAAGAGGAGTTAGGAGCACAGCTCTTTATTCGGAACACGAGAAGCACGCGTTTGACACGAGCTGGGTTGATGCTCATGGAGCACGCACCTCGGGTGTTCGCATCCTTGCAACAGGCGCGGGACTGCGTGAAGGCAGCAAAAAATGGCTTTCATGGACAACTCCGCGTCGCCTTGTCAGACGGCGCAACACTACTGTGCTTACCAGCCCTATTGGCGTTGTGTCGCGAGGAGGAGCCCGAGGTTGAGATTCGCTTTTTTGAGGTGCCACTATCCCAACAAATCAAAGGATTGCACGACGACCTGTATGACGTCGGCTTTGCACAGTCCGACGACGTAGGTGATGGAATCGTCGCACTTCCCGCGTGGACTGACACGCTTATGGTGGCGCTGCCAGCTCGGCATCCGTTGCTGGCTCTTAAGCGAATTCCATTGGATGAACTGCTGCGCTACCCGCTAGTGCTATCTGATCCTCAAGTGTGCGAGGGCCACGCCAAGCACATTGAGCGAGTACTTAGCCGGGCTGAAATGCAGCCTCTAGTTGCCGAGCGGGTTACCACTTTCGACCTGATGATGGCGTTGGTATCTGCCGGTTTTGCACTCGGACTTACAGGGGCTGCACACATTGCAGCCTCCCGAGAGCCAGGAGTCGTGGCGAGGCCGCTTTCGACACGCGTACCACCTTTGACGACCTATCTACTCAGACTTGAAGGCGATCCGTTTGACGAGCTTGCGCGCTTCATTCAGCGAGTACAGGCCATCGAATTGCCAGAGTTTCTCAGGTCAACAAAAAGCCGAAATCCCGATCTTCCGGAGGAATTGATGCCATGAGACTCGCCATCACGCTCGTCGCTGCAATGCTAGTCGCATGCGGTCAATCTGATAAACCGCACAAAGCCACTAGTGCAGAAAAGAAAACCCCGACAGTAGAAGAGCTGGTGGCAGACCCGGAACAGCTCAAGAAGTTGCGCCAGCAATGCAAGACGGATCGGCCTACTTTGGGCGAACTGCTTTGCAACCGGGTAGCGGAGGCAACACGTAAGCGGTTCTACGGTGACGGAAAAACGCCATACACACCGCCCAAAGAATCCCCCAAATTCTGAAATTCAGCAATTCAGCAATTCAGCAATTCAGCAATTCAGCAATTCAGCAATTCGCTAGTCTGCCTGAATCTTCTGTTCGGCACGCTGATATTCGCCGGCGCTTACGGAGTCACTCCCTGGCTAGACACAGCGCGAATTCATTCTTTCTTATCGACCTTTCTGCCCCAAACGGTCTTTGACCGGCACTAAGCCAGCACCGATCCTGACGCCTGCGGCACATTTCTAAGCCGCGTTTCCCAAGGGAATCAGCGTAGGAGAGATTGGAGGCGGGGCTATGCAAGGTACGAATGTGCTGTTCGGTCAGATAGCCGTGGTATTCGGCATCGTGATCGCGGGTGTGTGGGGCGCCACACAATGGACGGCAGCAGCCCTTGGCTATCAGGTACGCCTTGGCTCCCCCTGGTTTGATTTCCTCGGCACACCGATCTACCTCCCGTGGAAGCTGTTTGAGTGGTGGTTCTTCTTCGATGCCTACGCGCCACGCGTTTTCGACACGGGCGGTGCCATAGCGGGTGGCAGTGGCTTGCTGGCGGTGGTGGTCGCAGTCTGCATGTCGATCTGGCGCTCTCGTCAATCACGCCTAGTCACGACCTATGGCTCGGCACGCTGGGCAAGTACGGAGGACATTCGCAAAGCCGGCCTTACGCAGCCGATCGGCGTGTTCCTCGGTCAGCACGATGGCAAGTACCTTCGGCATGAAGGCCCGGAACACATCCTCACTTTCGCGCCCACGCGCTCAGGCAAAGGCGTCGGCCTTGTGGTGCCGACGCTGCTTTCTTGGCCTGCATCCGCCGTAGTCCACGACATCAAGGGCGAGAATTGGCAGATCACCGCAGGTTGGCGCTCACGCTACTCACACTGCCTGCTGTTCAATCCGACCGATGCGAAGTCGGCGGCCTACAACCCGCTGCTAGAAGTTCGGCGCGGCGCACATGAAGTGCGTGACGTACAGAACATAGCCGACATTCTGGTCGATCCAGAAGGCGCGCTTGAGAAGCGCAACCATTGGGAGAAGACTTCGCACGCGCTGCTGGTCGGGGCCATCCTGCATGTGCTCTACGCGGGCGAGGACAAGACGCTGCGCGGCGTCGCCAATTTCCTCTCCGATCCGGCCAGCCCCTTCGAGCTGACCTTGCACCGGATGATGACCACACAGCACCTCGTGAACGTGGAAGGTGGTGGCCCGCATCCAGTCGTCGCTTCGGCGGCGCGCGAAGTGCTCAACAAGTCGGACAACGAGCGTTCCGGCGTGTTGAGCACCGCCATGTCGTTCCTGGGCCTCTACCGCGACCCCACGGTGGCCGAAGTCACCTCGCGCTGCGACTGGCGTATCGCCGACCTGATCGCGTCCGAGCATCCGGTGTCGCTTTATCTGGTAGTGCCACCTTCGGATATTTCGCGGACGAAACCGCTCATTCGCCTGATCCTCAACCAGATCGGCCGACGGCTCACCGAATCGCTCGACGGCAGCGACGGCATCGAACGCCGCCACAAGCTGCTGCTGATGCTCGATGAGTTCCCGGCGCTGGGCCGCCTGGACTTCTTCGAGACGGCGCTTGCCTTCATGGCGGGCTACGGAATCCGCAGTTTTCTTATCGCCCAATCGCTCAACCAGATCGACAAAGCCTACGGCCAGAACCATTCGATTCTGGATAACTGCCATGTCCGCGTGACGTTCGCCACCAACGATGAACGCACTGCGAAACGGATCTCCGAAACGCTTGGCACCGCTACCGAACTGCGCGCGCAGCGCAACTATGCCGGGCACAGATTGGCACCGTGGCTGGGGCACCTCATGGTGTCGCGGCAGGAGACGGCCCGCCCGCTACTGACGCCCGGTGAAGTGATGCAGCTTCCGACTGAGGAAGCTGTGGTGATGGTGTCCAGCGTGGCACCGATCAAGGCCAAGAAGCTGCGCTACTACGCCGACGCGAATTTCAAGAACCGCGTTTTACCGCCGCCTGTGCTCGCGGCCGGGCAATACGCGGACGCGCCACCGGCCCGGCCCGACGACTGGAGCGGCCTATCGATCCCAGCCGTGTCAACGGTCCGGGCTGCGGGCCTGTCCGGCGATGGCACAGGCACCGCCGATGACGGCGGCCCACGCCGACAGCCGGAGCTATCCGAAGTCAGCGAATACAGCCCCGAACCGCTGCTCGCCGGCCATGACCTGACTCTGCTCGATGACGACGACGACCTGCCGCTGCCGCTTCCCGGCCAGCTCGACCCGGCCATGCAGCGCACGGCCCGGCTGGCTTCCCTCGACCCCAACGACGGAATCGACTTATGAGCCAATACCGCCTCAATCTGTTCATTCAGCCCGAGCACGCCAAGCGTCTCGAAGAACTGGCCGCCAAGAAAGGCGTGTCCAAGTCGTCCATTGTCGCGGCGGCGCTCGCGTCGTGGCTATCGCCCGATGCTGGCGACCAGCGCGAGGCGGCCATCGCCAAGCGGCTCGATCGCCTGTCGCGGCAGGCCGAGCGCATGGAGCGCGACCAGAACATCCAGATCGAAACACTGGCGCTGTTCATCCGCTACTTCCTGACCGTCAGCACCCCGATTCCCGAAGCCCATCAGGACGCAGCTCGCGCCCAAGGCAAAGCGCGTTTCGAGCAATTCGTGGAGCGGCTCGGCCGCCACCTGCTGCGTGGCCGCAGCCTGGTGCGCGACGTTGTGGAAGAACTGCACCCAGACCCGGCGCGAATGGATGACGCGGAGGCACTGGCTGAAGCGCAGGAGCGTGCCTCATGAGCGCCATTCCGCAAACCCCGCCCGAACTCTCATCCGCCGCAACCTCTCTGGATCGCCGTATCCAGATGCTGCGCACGGCAATGGGGCCAGTCATCGCCGCTGCGCTGGCCGACCCCGACGTGGTGGAAATCATGCTCAACCCCGACCGCACCCTATGGGTGGATCGGTTGTCATCGGGCCGCATGCCGCTGGGCGTGGAGCTGTCCCAAGACGATGGCGAACGCATCATCCGGCTGGTGGCTGCGCACGTCGGCGCAGAGGTGCATCGCGGGCGGCCGCTGCTGACCGCCGAGCTGCCCGAAACCGGCGAGCGGTTCGAGGGCATCTTGCCGCCCGCAGCGCCCGGCCCAGCCTTCGCGCTGCGCAAGCGCGCCGTGAGCATCATCGGGCTGGATCGCTATGTGGCCGACGGCATCTTGACCACAGGCCAGGCCGAGTTCCTGCGCCGCGCCGTGCGTGAGCGCCAGAACATCCTGATCGCCGGGGCGACGAGCAGCGGCAAAACCACACTCGCCAATGCCTTGCTTGCGGAGATCGCCGCCACGGGCGACCGCGTGCTTGTGCTCGAAGACACCATCGAGCTGCAATGCGCAGCCCGCGACCATGTGCCGCTGCGCACCCGCGCTGGCGTCGTGTCTATGACCGAGCTGGTGCGGGCCACGATGCGCCTGCGCCCCGACCGCGTGATCGTCGGCGAGGTACGCGGCGGCGAAGCCCTGGACTTGGTTAAGGTGTGGGGCACCGGCCACCCCGGCGGCATCGCCACCATCCACGCCGGTTCCGCGCTGGGCGCGCTGCTGCGCCTCGAACAGTTGATTCTTGAAGTGGCGGTGAACCCACCGCGTGCGCTGATCGCCGAGGCGGTCAACGTCGTGATCCACATCGCCGGGCGTGGCCGCAAGCGCCGCGTCGAAAGCATCGCCCGTGTCGTCGGTTTCGACGGCACCGGCTATCGCCTGGCGGACGCGCTGGAAACACCGTTTCCCGAGCTGATGCCGGTTCCTCTCGCAGCCGATGCCGCTGCGCCTTCCTCGTCCCTTGACCTACCTGGAGAACTGCCATGACGCAGATGCACGTTCACGCTTTCCGTAATTCCGTAAATCCGGTTTCAACCATCGCACGCCTGCGGCGGCTGGCCGGCCCCGCGCACCACGGCCTGCTGCTGGCCGCAGTCATGCTGATGACGGCGGGCACGGCGAAGGCATCCGGCTCCTCGATGCCATGGGAAGGCCCGCTGCAATCCATTCTGGAGTCGATTCAGGGGCCGGTGGCACGCATCGTCGCGGTCATCATCATCATCGCCACGGGCCTCGCGCTCGCCTTCGGCGACACGTCGGGCGGCTTTCGCAAGCTGATCCAGATCGTGTTCGGTTTGAGCATCGCGTTCGCCGCGTCCTCGTTCTTCCTGTCGTTCTTCAGCTTCTCCGGCGGGGCTGTCGTATGAGTGGCCCGGATAGCTTCGCGGCCGGCTTCGAGGTGCCGCTACATCGCTCGCTGACCGAGCCGCTCTTGATGGGCGGCGCACCGCGCACGGTGGCGATTGCCAACGGCACGCTAGCCGCTGCCGTCGGGCTGGGCCTGCAACTCTGGATTCCTGGCGTAGTGCTCTGGATCGTCGGTCACTCGCTGGCCGTGTGGGGCGCGAGGGTCGATCCGCAGTTCATGCAGGTCTTCGCCCGGCACATCAAGCACAAGCCGCTGCTGGACGTGTAGGAGACGCCGCCATGCTTAACCTTGCCGAATACCGCCAGCGGCCCGCCTTGCTGGCCGACTGGCTTCCCTGGGCTGGGCTGATCGCGCCGGGCGTGGTGCTGAACAAGGATGGCTCGTTTCAGCGCACGGCGCGCTTTCGCGGGCCTGATCTGGACAGCGCCACGCAGGGCGAATTGATCGCCACGACGGCACGGCTAAACAACGCGTTGCGCCGGCTGGGTTCGGGCTGGGCGCTGTTCGTGGAAGCCGAGCGCCAGTCGGCCGCGGACTATCCGCATTCCGACTTTCCCGAACCGCTGTCCTGGCTGGTGGACGAAGAACGCCGCGCTGCCTTTGAGGAATCGGGGAACCACTACGAAAGCAGCTATCACCTGACGCTAGCCTATCTGCCGCCGGAGGAATCCCGCGCTCGTGCAGCCAAGCTGCTCTACGAGCACGCGCCGGGCGATGGTGTGGACTGGCGCGGTCGGCTTGACGCCTTCCTGGCAGAAACGGATCGGGTTTTCGACCTGCTCGATGGCGTGATGCCAGAAATCGTCTGGTTGGACGATGCCGCGACGCTGACTTATCTTCACGCCACGGTGTCCACGCGGCGCTACCGGCTGGCCGTGCCCGAGGTGCCTTTCCACCTCGACGCACTGCTGGCCGATTCCGCCCTAGTCGGCGGCCTTGCGCCCATGCTGGGTGACCAGCATCTGCGCGTGGTGTCGGTGCGGGGCTTTCCGACCTCGACCTGGCCGGGCCTGCTGGACGACCTCAATCGCCTGGGCTTTGCCTATCGCTGGAGTACCCGGTTTCTCTGCCTCGATAAAGCCGAGGCGGAAAAGGAGCTGGGCCGCCTGCGTCGCCAGTGGTTTGCGAAACGGAAGAATGTCATTGCGCTACTGCGCGAAACCATCTTCCAGCAGGAATCGCCGCTGGTGGACACGGATGCCAGCAACAAGGCGGCCGACGCGGATGCCGCCTTGCAAGAGCTTGGCAGCGATCAAGTCGCCTTCGGCTACCTCACCGCCACGGTGACGGTGTTCGATGACGACCCTGCCGTAGCCGACGAAAAGCTGCGCATGGTGGAACGTGTCATCCAAGGACGTGGCTTCGTCACCATCCCCGAAACCTTAAATGCAGTCGATGCGTGGCTGTCGTCCATACCAGGCAATGCCTATGCCAACGTGCGCCAGCCCATCGTCTCGACGCTGAATCTGGCGCACATGATGCCGGTGTCCGCCGTGTGGGCTGGGCCGGAGAAAAACGCCCATCTCGACGGCCCGCCGCTGATCGTCACGCGCACGGATGGCGCGACGCCGTTCCGGCTGGTGACGCACATCGGCGACGTGGGGCATACGCTGGTCGCGGGGCCGACGGGCATGGGAAAATCTGTCCTGCTGGCGATGCTCGCCTTGCAGTTCCGCCGCTATGGCGGCTCGCGCATCTTCGCCTTCGACATGGGGCGATCCATGCGGGCGACGGTGCTGGGCCTGGGCGGCGAACACTACGACCTCGGCGCGGACGGCGCCATTGCCTTTCAGCCCTTGGCCCGTATCGACAGCGAAGGCTATCGCACCTGGGCCGCCGAGTGGATCGAAGGCCGCCTGCTGCATGAAGGCGTGACCGTCGGCCCCGACGAGAAAGCCGCCATTTGGTCGGCGCTCGGCAGCCTCGCTGGTGCGCCGGTGGAGCAGCGCACGATGACCGGGCTTTCGGTGCTGCTGCAATCGAACGCGCTGCGGCAGGCATTGTCGCCGTATGTGCTGGGCGGCGCGCACGGCAAGCTACTGGATGCCGACCGCGACCGGCTCGGCAGCGGCGACGTGCAGGGCTTTGAGATGGAAGAGCTAATGCACAGCCCCGCCGCCGTGCAAGCGGTGCTGCGCTACTTGTTCGCCCGCTTCGATGCACGTTTCGACGGTGCTCCCACGCTGCTGATTCTCGATGAAGCCTGGCTATTCCTTGATGAACCGTCCTTCGCGGCACGCATCCGGCAATGGTTGAAAACTCTGCGCAAGAAAAACGTGTCGGTGATCTTCGCCACGCAGTCGCTTGCCGACATCAAGGATTCGACCATCGCGCCCGCGATCATCGAAAGCTGCGCGAGCCGGATTTTCTTGCCCAACCCGCAGGCGACCGAGCCGCAGATTCGCACGGTCTACGAGGGCTTTGGCCTCAACAGTCGGCAAATCGAAATCGTCGCCACCGCGCAGCCCAAGCGCGACTACTACTACCAATCGCGCCTGGGCAATCGTCTGTTCGACCTCGACCTGGGGCCAGCCGCGCTCGCCTTCTCGGGCGCATCCACACCGCAAGACCAACGCGACATTGACCGAGTGCTGACGCAGGCCGGCGCTCCCGGCTTCGCCGGTGCGTGGCTACGCCATCGCGGCCTCGATTGGGCCGCCGACCTGCTGCCGTCCTCGCCGTCGGCGGCTTCTTTCCTCGCTACTCAACCCCTGGAGATTTCGCCATGAAGACCCGTGTACTTTCCGTTTCGCTCGCCGCCGCGCTGGCCGGCTCGCTGATGCTCGCTCAGCCAGCGGCGGCGCTCACTTTCGTTGATCCCGTCAACTTGGTGCAGAACACGCTGACTGCCATCCGCACGCTGGAGCAGATCAACAACCAGATCAACCAGCTCCAGAACGAAGCGCAGATGTTGATGAACCAGGCGCGCAACCTGGCGAATCTCGACTTCAACATCGTCAACCGGCTGCGCTCGACGCTCGCCACGACTGAACGCCTGATTGCCGAGGCGCAAGGGCTGGCCTACGACGTGCAGAGCATGGATGCCACGTTCTCGCGCCTGTACCCGGAGCAGTACGCCGCCACCATCAGCGGCGACCGCATGGCACAGGACGCACGCGAACGCTGGAAGAACACGCTCGACGGCCTGCACACCGCGATGCGGATGCAGGCGCAGGTGTCGCAGAACCTGACGCAAGACGAAAGCGCGCTGGCCGACCTCGTGAGCCAAAGCCAATCGGCCACGGGTGCGCTGCAAGCGATGCAGGCAACGAACCAGCTTCTCGCCTTGCAGGCCAAGCAGTCCATCCAGGCCCAGCAGCTCCAGATCACACAAGACAGGGCGGCCTCGCTGGAGCTGGCGCGGCAGGCAGCGGCCACCGAGCGCGCCCGCGAAGTGCGGCGGCGCTTCCTGGGCACCGGCACGCCGTACACACCGCAGTCCGTCAACTTCTACAACAACTGACGGGAGGCGGCCATGCGATGCGTTCCTGTCCTGCTGGCCGTGCTGCTGACCGCATGCGGCCAGCAGCCGGCTGAAGACCTGACCGCCACCTTGGCCGCCGATCCCGTGCGGCTCAAGGCGCTGCGCGCCCAATGCGCAGCCGACCGGCAAACCGCAGGCGAAGACACCTGTCGCGCCGCTGCCGAAGCCTTCCGGCGGCGCTTCTTCACCGGCCAGACTGGGCCGGACGAATACCGGACGCTGGCA
Organism: Stenotrophomonas sp. GD03654; assembly: GCF_029845105.1. NCBI lineage: Bacteria > Pseudomonadati > Pseudomonadota > Gammaproteobacteria > Lysobacterales > Lysobacteraceae > Stenotrophomonas > Stenotrophomonas sp. GD03654. Next base: position 51,180 of record NZ_JAOCLC010000022.1, read on the forward strand.
GAACTGCCGCCGATTCCGGCGAGTTTCGACACGCCAACCGACGACGCGCCGGAAGGTGATGCGTCGCTCGCCGCTGCGGAGGACACGCCATGAACGACGTAACGATCATCGACAGATTCCTCGATACCTTCTCGCGCTACATCGACTCCGGTTTCGGTCTGCTGCAAGGCGAAGTCGCGTTCCTGACGGCCACTCTCATTGTCATCGACATGACCATTGCCGGTCTGTATTGGGCCATGAGCCATGCGACCGGCCAGGGCGAGGACGTGATCGCCAAGCTGCTGCGCAAGGTGCTTTACGTCGGTGCCTTCGCCTACATCATCGGTAACTTCAATTGGCTGTCGAGCATCGTGTTCCGCTCGTTCGCCGGGCTAGGCATCACCGCCACTGGCTCGGCCATAACGATGGAGAACTTCTTGCAGCCGGGTCGGCTTGCCAAGACCGGCATCGACGCCGCTGCGCCGATCCTCGACCAGATCGGTGACATGGCCGGCTTCCCCGAAGTGTTCGTGAACCTCGACCCCATCGTGGTGCTGTTCATCGCTTGGCTGGTGGTGATCCTCTGTTTCTTCGTGCTCGCGGTTCAGCTTTTCATCACGTTGATCGAGTTCAAGCTGACCACGCTTGCCGGCTTCGTCTTGATCCCGTTTGCGCTCTGGAACAAAACCTCGTTCCTCGCGGAAAAGGTGCTCGGCAATGTGGTTTCGTCAGGCATCAAGGTCTTGGTGCTGGCGGTAATCGTCGGCATCGGCTCGGGCCTGTTCGCGGAGTTCCAGGTTCATCCCGACGAGCCTTCCATCGACCATGCGCTTGTCGTGATGCTGGCTTCGCTTGCCTTGCTGGCGCTGGGCATCTTCGGCCCCGGCATCGCCACGGGCCTTGTGTCCGGTGCGCCGCAGCTCGGCGCGGGTGCGATGGCGGGCGCTGCCGTCGGCGCGGTAGGCACGGGTGTTGCCATCGGTGCCGCCGCGACCGGCGTGGGCGGTGCCGTCATGGCGGGCGCACGCATGGCCCCGGCCGCCGCAAAGCTGGCCGGGAGCGGCGCACGCGCCGCCACGTCGGCGGCCAGCAGCGCCAAGTCCGCATTCCAGGCCGGTTCCGCCGCTGCGGGCGGCGGGGCTAAAGGCGCGGCTGCGGGCCTCGGCAATGTCGCCAAGACCGGCGCGCAAGCGGCAGGCCGCCGAGCTGCATCGGGCGCTTCCGCTGCCGGTCAGAAGGTGGCCGACTCCTTCCGGGCAGGATGGAACGGTGCGGATGTCGGCGCTGCCGGTTCCGGCCAGGCCGCCGCAGGCGAAGGCGCAGCCAGCGCGCCGAAGCAAGAGCAACCCGCCTGGGCAAAGCGGATGCACCGCCGCCAGCAGATCACCCATGCCGCAACCACCGCAGCCCACACGCTGCGCAGTGGCGACGGCGGCGGCTCAGGGCAAGGCCCAAGCCTGCGCCCCGATGCGTGACCCGATACCTGACCACCAAGGAGAACCCTATGCGATTCAAACGCCCGCAGGTGCGCTATGCCGACACGCCGCAGCCTGCCACCCCGTACCAATCCGCCGCGCAGGTGTGGGACGAGCGCATCGGCTCGGCCCGCGTCCAGGCCAAGAACTGGCGTTTTATGGCCTTCGGCTGCCTCACGCTTGCGCTGCTGATGGCCGGTGGCCTGGTGTGGCGCTCGGCGCAGTCCATCGTCACCCCTTACGTCATCGAGGTCGATCAGTCGGGGCAGGTGCGCGCCGTCGGCGAAGCCGCCACGCCGTACCGGCCCGCCGATGCGCAGATCGCGCACCACCTGGCGCGCTTCGTGACGCTGGTGCGCTCGCTGTCTATCGATCCCATCGTGGTGCGGCAAAACTGGCTGGACGCCTACGACTACACCACCGACAAAGGCGCGGCGGTGCTCAACGACTACGCCAGCAAGAACGATCCTTTCGCCCGTGTTGGCCGCGAGTCGGTGACGGTGCAGATCACCAGCGTGGTACGCGCCAGCGATGCCTCGTTCAACGTCCGTTGGACGGAGCAACGGTTCATCAACGGTGCCCCCGCCGGGACCGAGCGATGGAACGCGGTGCTTTCCACCGTCCTGCAAACCCCGCGCACCGAACAGCGCCTGCGCAAGAACCCGCTGGGTATCTACGTCAACGGCCTGTCGTGGAGCCGCGAACTGGATTCTTCTGAAGGAGCCAAGCCATGAACCTGTCTTTCCGCTTATACGCTTTCGCGCTGACCGTGGTGGCCCTGTCGGGCTGCGCTTCGCAGGGCAAGCCGCCTCCGTCCATTTCGCTCGATGAGCCGGTGCAGGCACAGCCGCTGCCGGAGCCGCCTGCTCCAGTGGAAGTCGTCGCCATGCCCGAGCCGCTGGCGCTGCCAGCGCAGTTGAAGCCGCTGCACGAGTTGGACGCGGCCCCGGCTAAGCCGGAGCCGGCCGATGAGAAGGTGCGCGTTTCCCGTGCCAATGCCGAGGCGCGCATCGCGCCCACGCGCGAGGGCTACGTCAATGCGATTCAGGTGTGGCCCTTCACCGATGGTGCGCTCTACCAAGTCTATGCCGCGCCGGGACGCGTGACCGTGGTTTCCTTGCAGCCGGGCGAGGAACTAGTGACGGTCGCAGCCGGCGATACCGTGCGCTGGATCGTCGGTGACACGTCCAGCGGCAGCGGCGACGCGATGCGCATCAATGTGCTGGTCAAGCCCATCCGCTCAGGCCTCAAGACGAATTTGGTCATCACCACCAGTCGCAGAACATACCTGCTGGAACTGACCTCGACGGAAAAGGCATGGATGGCGTCGGTGTCCTGGGACTACCCAAAAGACCGGATGTTGGCCTTGCAGCGCCAGTCGCAGGCGGCTAGCGCCGCCGCACCGGTCGATACCGGACTGTCGCTGGAGAAGATCCGCTTCCGATATTCCGTCTCAGGCAGCAATCCGCCGTGGAAGCCGCTGCGCGCCTTCGACGATGGCGAGAAGGTCTATATCCAGTTCCCGCCGGGAATCGCCCAAGGCGAGCTGCCACCGCTGTTCGTCATCGGCGCGCAGGGCGACGGACAACTGGTGAATTACCGTTTTCGCTCGCCTTACTACATCGTGGATCGGCTGTTCGGCGCGGCCGAACTGCGCCTGGGCGGCGACAAGGGTGACGTGGTGCGTATCGAACGCACGGATGGCTTGGCGCGGAGGAACTGACCATGAGCCAGGACGACACTCCCGACCTCGCCACGCCGCATGCGGGCAAGGTGGCACCCGAGGCAGTTGCGCTGCGCGCCCAACCGCGCCCGGTCACGCGCCTGAACCGGCGCACGCTGGCCATCCTCGTCGGCGGTCTCTCGGTCGCTGTGCTCGGCGCGCTGATGTGGTCGCTGCAACCGCAGCGGCGCGGTGCAGGCGAGCAGACCGAGCTTTACAACGTCGATCGCGTCTCGAAGTCCGAAGGGTTGGACGCGCTGCCGGCGGACTACTCGAAGCTGCCGCCCCCCTTGGCGGCATCCGTGCCGGAGTTGGGGCCGCCGCTGCCAGGCGATCTTGGCCCGGCCATTGTGAAGTCGCAGCAGCCGGTGACGGCCGCCTACGCGGCCCCCGGCAACGACCCCAACGACGCGTTGCGCAAGGAAGCCGAAGCAGCAGCGGCATCGGCGGTGTTCTTCCGCTCTGGTTCGCAGAAGGCCGCGCCGGTGGCGCAGACACAGGTAGCCGCTGCGCCGGGCTTCACCGCCAATGCGGCCTTCGACCCGCTGGCGGCCGGGCCTGCGTCGACGGCGGCCCAGCCCGCCGACCCGACCGCCGTGCAGAACCGGCAAGACCAGAAAGAGGCATTCCAGAAAGCCGGAACCACGGAAGCCCGTGATTCCGGCAACCTGACGCTGCCGGCGTCGCCGTATCAGGTCATGGCCGGAACGGTGGTCGCCGGGGCGCTGGTGACGGGCATCAAGTCGGACTTGCCGGGCGATGTGATCGCCACAGTGACGGAGCCGGTCTATGACACGGCTACCGGCAAGTTCCTGCTGATCCCGCAGGGGTCACGCATCCTGGGCAAATACAACAGCCAGGTCAGCTACGGGCAGAGCCGCGTGCAAGTGGTGTGGAACCGGATCATCCTGCCCGACACGTCTTCGCTCAAGCTCGACAACTTGGCCGGCACCGATCCGGCCGGCTACGCCGGCTTGGAAGATGATGTGGATTGGCATTGGGATCGCGTCTTTGCCGGTGCGGCACTGACGACGCTACTGGGCATCGGTGCCGAACTGGCTGCGCCGGAGAACCGGCAGGACGGTGATCGCGTCATCATCGCCGGCCGCGATAGCGCCCAGGACAGCATCAATCAGGTCGGTCAGGAGATGACCCGGCGCAACCTCAACATCCAGCCCACCTTGACGGAGCGCCCCGGCTTGCCGGTTCGCATCATCGTCAACCGCGATCTGGTGCTGCGGCCGTACCAGCCACTTTTCTTCAACAGGGGGACTTCGCGATGACGACGCGCAAGCTACGGCTCGGGCCGCTGCCGAAAACGGAATCCACGAAGCTGACTTTTGCTTGCCCGGCCAGCCTGAAAGCCGACCTCGACCGCTACGCTACGCTGCACGCGCAGACCTACGGCGAGGCGGTCGATGCCACGGTGCTAATTCCGCACATGCTAGAAGCCTTCATGGTCGGAGATCGGGGATTCAGGAAGGGAGGCGCGGGCAAGGCCGCGCCGCCGAAGCCAAGCTGATGATGCCGGTTTCCGCTGGCGGCCATCCCTCAAACGCGCAGCCCAAGGCTGCGCGTTCTTCATTCTGGAGGACGGCGACCGATTGGGCTATGAAGACCAAACGCGGCTACCGCCTGCAGGCAACCGCCCCCGATGCAGCACGCTCGGGCTTTCTACCGCGAAGCTCCTATGTGGCTCCCAGCCCACAACGCCACAGCCCCGCAAGGCGGCCCGAAGTAGAGCCAAACCCGCACCCCATATAGACTTCCGGCCATCAGGCTGATTTCAACAATCGCTTGACTGCGGACATTTTTTATGGGCCGTTTGTAGCGTCGAGCCATGATCGACTGTTCTTCTGAGCGTCGAGGCTAGCGGTGCGCCTCCGGTGGAAAGCGCTCCACCAGGAAGTCCAGGAAGCTGCGCAGGCGCGTCGAGTGGTAGCGATCATGGGCGAAGACCACGTGCATCGGCCGGCCGGTCTGGCCCTGCTCCGGGAACAGCTGTACCAGGCGCCCGGCGTCGACGTCGGCAGCCAGCAGCAGTGCCGACTGCAGCACGATGCCCAGCCCATGCAGCGCCGCCGTACGCAGCGCTTCGCCGTTGTTGATCTGGAGCCGACCGTCGGGCGCACGGTCGAGTTCGCCAGCGTCGGCCTGCAGCCACTGCGCGAGTGCCGTCGGTTCGAGGGAGAGGCGCTCGTGCCGGGCAAGTGCCTGCAGATCGGTGGGCGTGCCATGCCGGGCGAGGTACGCGGGCGAGGCACACATCATCAACCGGTACGGCGTCAGTGCGCGCGCGACCAGTGTGCTGCTGTCGGCCAGCGTACCGATGCGCAGTGCCGCTTCGAATCCTTCTTCGACGAGGTCGACGACGCGGTCGCTCAGCGTCGCTTCGACACGCACGCCAGGATAGCGCGCCATATAGTCGGCCAGCGCAGGCACCAGCGCATGCGTGCCGAAGATCACCGGTGCGCTGATGCGCAGCGTGCCTGCCGGTGCCAGCTGCTGGTGCTGGGCCTGTGCATCGGTTTCATCCACCAGCCGCAGGATCTCCCTGCAGCGGGCGTAGTAGTCCTCGCCGAAGGGCGTCATGTGCTGGCGCCGCGTGGTGCGGCTCAGCAGCTGCATGCCCAGGCGAGCTTCCAGTGCACGCAGGTGCTTGCCGGCCATCGTCGGCGAGATAGCCATCGCCGCTGCCGCAGCGCTGAGGCTGCCCTTGTCCACGATCAGCACGTAGACCTGCATGCTCTCCAGCAGGTTCATCTGACACCCCGGGTGTTGAATGCTGAAACCTGCGCGGAGTTTATCAATCAGCGGTGATCGAACAGCATGCATTGCACGGGCCGGATGTACCGGCCATGCTCACAGGAGATCACCATGGATTTGAACCTCGAAGGGCGCACCGCCTTGGTCACTGGCGCAGGCAGTGGCATCGGTGCCGGTGTTGCCCGGCTGCTGGCGGCCCAAGGCGTACGCATTGCGATCAGCGCACGACGTGCGGAACCGCTGCAGGCGCTGGCTGAAGGGATTGAGGCCACGGGTGCGCCGGCACCGATCATCCTGCTCGGCGACGTCACCGATGCGGAGGATGTACGCCGCATCGCGGATGCAGCCTTGGCGGCGCTGCAGCGCGTCGACATCCTGGTCAACGCGGCGGGGGGATCGCGCCCAACCCCGATGGATGCCGGTGACGATGTCTGGGAGGAGGCGGTCGCGCTGAACTTCTCTGCAGCCCGGCGCCTGACCCAGGCGCTGCTGCCGGCGATGCAGGCGCAGGGCTGGGGACGGGTGATCAACTTCAGCGGTTCGATGGAGCCGCGCGCAGTGAACGCGGCTACCGCCGCGAAGGCGGCGCTGCACCTGTGGGGCAAGGGGCTGGCCTCCGAAGTGGCCGGGCAGGGCATCACGGTGAATGCAATTGCGCCGGGACGGATCAACAGCGCACAGATCCTCGGCCGCCTGCATCCCACCGAGGAGAGCCGACGCGAGTTCATTGCCCGCAACATTCCGATCGGGCGTTTTGGTGATCCGGAGGAGGTGGCGCCGCTGGTGGCCTTTCTGGCCTCGCCCTTGGCCGGCTACATTACCGGCGCGGTGATTCCGGTGGATGGCGGCATGCACTACTTCGCGCACTAGCCCTCCGTTTGTAGAGGCGAGCCATTTGTAGAGGCGAGCCATGCTCGACTGCTTTTCGCCACGATTCCGCTCAGCCGCGCATGGCTCGGCTCTACAGGTCCAGCGGAGTCGAGCATGGCTCGACTCTACAAGAGCCAATAAAAAGGGCGACCCTCAGCCCGCCCCTCCCATCCACGGTCGAGCCCGCCAGATCAGCGCGGCGAGGCCACCGCACGGTTGCTCGAAGCACCCTTGCCCTTGCGCTTGTCCTGCTGTGCCGGGCTGGCGCCCTCGGCCATCAGGTTGTCGCTGCCGAAGTCGGTGTCAACGTCCAGCCAGCGCTGCGCCGGCAAGCCAAGTGCGGCATCGAGCACGGTCGGCAGCAGGCCGCTGGGAAGGCCGCTTTCGCCGTTCCACATGATGGCGATGCCGAGGTCGCGTTCCGGCACCAGTGCGACCAGGCCGCGGTAGCCCTGCACGGCGCCGGCATGGAACACGACGTCGTGGCCGGCGTAGTCGAAGGTGCGCCAGCCCAGTGCGTAGCCGGCCGAGTGCAGGCGCTCGCGGCGCCAGCCCGAACGCATCTCCCCGGGGGTGTTGATCAGGCTCGAATGCAGGGTGGCCAGCAACGGGGCCGGCAGCACGTCGGGGCGATGGCCGGTGTGGGCCAGCAGCCACTGCGCCATGTCGCTGGCGCTGGCGTTGACGCCGGCCGCCGGAGCAACGCGGTAGTAGGTCGGCTTCGGCGTCAGCGAGACCCAGCCATTGCGGCTGCGCACGTGCGGACGTGCCCAGCGCGAACTGGCCTGGATGCCGGCCAGGCCGAGGCTGGCATCGTTCATGCCCAGCGGCTTGAAGATGCGGCGCTCGACCGACTGCTCGTAGAAGCTGCCGGAGGCGGCATAGACGACGTCGCCGATCAGGCTGAAGGCCACGTTCTGGTAGGCGTAGCAGTCGCCCGGCAGGCACTTCAGGCTGGTGTTGGCCAGCTTCTGGGTAAGTGCGTAGTACTCGGCGTTGCCTTCGATGTCGCGGTCGTAGGCGTTGTACGGCAGGCCGACGCGATGGCTGAGCACGTCGGCCACGGTCAGGCGGTCGGTGGCTTCCGGCGAGTTCAGGCGGAAACCCGGCACATAGTCGGTGACCTTGCTGTCCCAGCGCAGGGTGCCGTCGTTGACCAGCAGGCCGGCCATGGTGCCGGCGAACGCCTTGGACAGTGACGCCAGGCGGAACACGGTGTGGGCGTCGACCGGCAACGGGTTGTTGACGTCGGTAACGCCATAGCCGCGCGCGCTGAGCACGCGTCCACCCTGCACGATGGCCACGGCCATGCCCGGCACGCGCTCGCCATAGGTGAGCTGCTGCGCCATCGACTCAATGTTGGCGACGTTGAAGCCGGCGGCCGGGGCCTGCACCTGCGGCACCAGGCCGGTGCGGTAGGCCGCGGGCTGGGTGTGAGCCACAGCAGCGCCGGCAGCGGATTCGATGTTGGCCGGCATCGGCGGCAATGGTGGTGGGGTCTGCGCGGTGGTGGACAAGGCAACGGGCATCAACATGCCCAGCAAACCGGTGGCCGCCGAACGGATCGGACGACGCAGGCTGTTCTTTTTCATCGGTTGGACCCGTGCGCGACTGCTGATGGCGATTCTAGCGCCGCTTTTCCCCTGTGCACAAACAAAGCGAAGATGAATGCGCATCTCGTTGAAAAAGTTGGAATTTTGACGCCCCGAAAGCGTGTATCGGAACGTGTCGTCCGGGCCCGGTCATGACAGTCCATTGCGGCCTTCAGACGGCCTCCTGCTGGCGATGTTGCAGTGCATTGGCTAACGTACGCGCTTCACCGCCCCCGGAGCCTGCCATGCCGCTGTCCAACCGCCGTCTTCTGGCGAGGGACGCCGCGTGAGCGCGGTGAGGGGCAACGGGCCGTTGCGTGGGCTGACGGCGGCACTGCGCGAGTCACCAGCGCTGTGGTGGTCGTTCCTGTATTTCTTCTGCCTGCTCAGCGGCTACTACGTGCTGCGCCCGGTGCGTGAGGCGATGGCCGCTTCGGCCGACCTGGAGAGTGTGTTTCCGCCGATGCTGATTGCCTGGTTCGCCAGCCATGGCATCGCGTTGAAGGACTTCGTCCTGCAGTTCCTGTTCTCCTGCGTGTTCGTGATCATGCTGGTGCTGCAGCCGGTGTATGGCTGGCTGGTCAGCCGCTTCCCGCGGCGGGTGTTCCTGCCGGTGGTGTACGGGTTCTTCATCGTCACGCTGCTGGGCTTCTACGTACTGTTCGATAGCGGTGTGCCAGGCCGTGGCATGGCCTTCTTTTTCTGGATCACCGTCTTCAACCTGTTCGCGGTGGCGGTGTTCTGGAGCTTCATGGCCGATGTGTTTTCCAACGCACAGGCACGTGCCTTCTACGGTTACATCGGCGCAGCTGGCACCATCGGTGCCTTCCTCGGTCCGATCATCACCAGTGCGCTGGTGCAGCGCGTGGGTATCGCCAACCTGATGCTGGTCTCGGCCGGTTTTCTCGCCATCTGCCTGTTGAGCATCTGGCGGCTGCGGCGCTGGGCGGTGCTGCGAGAGCATGAGCAGCAGCTGGTGTCCGGCGAACAGCCAATGGGCGGCAGCGTGCTGGACGGTCTGAAACTGATCGCGCGTGAGCCGTTGCTGCGCTGGCTGGCGATCATGGTGGTGTTCGGTGTGGGCGTGGGCACCCTGCTGTACAACCAGCAGGCCAGCATCGTGCGTGCGGCGTTCAACGATGCAGGTGCCGCCACGGCCTTCTTCTCGCGCATCGACCTGGCGGTGAACGCGCTGGCGCTGTTGATGCAGCTGGCCCTGACCCGCTGGCTGCTGTCACGCCACGGCATTGCACCGGCCCTGTTGATCCCTGGATTTGCGATCCTGATCGGCTTCTCGGTGCTTGCCGCTTCACCCATGCCGTTGATGGTGGCAGTGGTACAGGTGATGACCCGGGCCAGCGAGTTCGCATTGGCCAAGCCGGCGCGCGAGACCATCTACACGCGCGTGGACCGGCAGTGGCGCTACAAGGCCGGCGCAGCGATCGACACGGTGGTGTACCGCGGCGCGGACCTGAGCTTTGCGTGGGTGCACAAGGGCTTGTCGCTGTTTGGTTCACACGTGGTGTTCATCGGCGGCGTGGTGGTTGCCGCGTGCATGACCGCCGCCGCATTCGGTGTACTGCGCGAAGAAAAGAAGCTGCCGCGCGACCGCTGATTTTCCGGGGTCAGATCCCTTTCCCATGGGGAAGGGATCTGATCCGATTCTTCTTCCCTGTCCAAGGAACCGCCCATGTACTGGATCGCACTCGCCCTGACCTTGCTGGTCGCACTGCTTCACGTCTACTTCCTGGTGCTGGAGATGTTCCTGTGGACCCGCCCGCTGGGCCTGAAGACGTTCCGCAACACGCCGGAGAAGGCCGAGACCACCCGCGTTCTGGCGGCCAACCAGGGCCTCTACAACGGCTTCCTGGCGGCGGGCATCGGGGTGGGTCTGGTGATCGACCAGCCGGTACTGGTGACCTTCTCGTTGGCCTGTGTGGTGGTGGCGGGGTGCTATGGCGCGTACAGCGTGAGCCGGCGCATTTTCATGATCCAGGCGGTGCCGGCGATCCTGGCGTTGGTGTTTCGCGCGGTGGCGTAGTTTCCAGCCAACGGCGCAGCCCCTCGTGGGTTGGCCACGTAAAGCTTGTCATGGGGTTGGCCGGGCGGGTTGGGTCCGCGGGGGACGCCGCAAGTACGTCCGTGTAGGCTTAGCCGCGCCATCCATGGCGCGGATACCCCGCCCGGCCCCACCCCTCCGGCCCAGCCGATAAACCGCGTTTCGCGACGCACCCACGAGGGGCTGCGCCGTTCGCGGGAACACTACTTCGCCGGCGACATCCACATGTCGATCACCGCGCTGAACACCTCCGTCCCCGCGCGGTCGCGCACGCTCACCGTCACCGGCAGCGCATAGCCCTCGGCCGCGACCACGATCGGCTGCGCCGGCAGCGCCACCGCCTGCAGCGTGCCACGCGCCTTGGCCAGGTACTGCACCTGCATCCTCTTTGGAATCCAGCGCATTCCCTTCGGCAGTGATGCATCGACCATCAGCCCGGCGGTCAGTTCGGCCAGGTTGCACATCGCGATCGCGTGCACCGTACCGATGTGGTTGCGCACCTTGCGGCGGTCGGCCAGCGTGCCTTCGCAGCGGCCGTGTTCCAGGCGGGTGATGCGTGGCGCGATGCTGGCGAAGTAGGGCGCCTTGAAGCACACCGCGCGTGAGAACAGCCAGGTGCCGGCAGGCCAGCGCTGCAGGCGGTTGTAGAGCGAGAGCAGGGGCGTGGACATGAGGAGGATTCCGGTCGGCGGATAAAGCGACGGCGGGCCGAGGCCCGCCGTCGAGGCAACGCGTGTCGCGGGCGATCAGGCCGCCTGCGAATGCGGGTCCTTGTGCTGGCGGTCGTAGTAGCTGGCCGCGCGCAGTTCGTGGGTGTCGAAGTCGTCCACGGTGATGGTATCCAGCGTCAGCGTACGCAGCTCTTCCAGCAGGCTGCGCTCGTCCTGGGTAATCACGCCTTCGGCCACGGCTTCGTCCAGCTGGCTGTTGAAGTCCAGCGCTTCGATGCCCTTGCTCTTCAGTGCCTTCAGGAACTTGCGCTCCACCGGCTCGGCCATGATCGCCTTGCTCAGGTAGCTGTTGATGCGGCCACCCGGGTTGTTCTCGCACGGGGTCAGGAACACGCCGCTGGCCAGGCGGTCGCGGGCTTCATTCGGCGCCATCAGCAGGGCGGCGACGCGGCGGCTCAGGCGGTCGCCCGGGGCCTCGGCACGACGGCCCAGCGGGAAGATCAGCGCCCACATCAGCCAGCCGATCGGGCGGATCGGGAAGTTGCGCAGTGCGGCCGACAGCGACTCTTCGATCTTGTGGACGCTGTCATGGAAGGCCCAGGCCAGCAGCGGCTGGTCGGCCTGCGGTGCGCCTTCGTCGTGATAGCGCTTGAGCATGGCGCTGGTCATGTAGACATGGCTCAGCACGTCGCCCAGGCGGCCGGACAGCGACTCCTTGAACTTCAGCTTGCCGCCGAGGGTCATCATCGAGATGTCGGCCATCAGCGCCAGGTTGGCCGAGTAACGGTCCAGCTTGCGGAAGTAGCGGCGGGTATAGGCGTCGCCCGGGGCGGCACCGAAGCGCGCACCGGTCAGGCCGAACCAGAACGAACGCACGGCATTGGAGATGCCGTAGCGGATGTGGCCGAACAGGCTGCGGTCGAAGTCCTGCAGGCCGGCACGGGTGTCTGGATCCTGCGCGGCCTTCATTTCCTTCAGCACCCACGGGTGGCAGAGGATCGCACCCTGGCCGAAGATCAGCAGGCTGCGGGTCATGATGTTGGCGCCTTCCACGGTGATCGCGATCGGTGCAGCCTGCCAGCTACGACCGGCGAAGTTGCGCGGGCCGAGGATGATGCCCTTGCCGCCGATCACGTCCATCATGTCCGAGATTACTTCACGGCTCATGTTGGTGCAGTGGTACTTGGCAATGGCGGACGGCACCGACGGCACGTCACCGCGGTCCACCGCAGCAGCAGTGGCCTGCGAAAGTGCGCTGATCTTGTAGGCCTTGCCACCGATGCGGGCCAGCGCTTCCTCCACGCCTTCGAAGCGGCCGACCGACAGGCCGAACTGCTTGCGGATGCGTGCATAGGCACCGGTCACGGCGGCACCGGCCTTGGCACCGCCACTGGCGGTGGACGGCAGGGTGATCGAGCGGCCCACGGCCAGGCACTCGTTGAGCATGTTCCAGCCCTTGCCGGCCATGGCCGCGCCACCGATCAGCTGGGTCAGCGGAATGAACACGTCCTTGCCGCGGATCGGACCGTTCTGGAACGTCGAGTTCAGCGGGAAGTGGCGACGGCCGATTTCAACACCGGCGGTGTCGCGCGGAAGCAGGCCCAGGGTGATGCCGATGTCGCGGGTATCGCCGATCAGGCCATCCGGGTCGTACATGCGGAAGGCCAGGCCGATCAGCGAAGCGACCGGGGCCAGGGTGATGTAGCGCTTGTCGAAGGTCAGCTTGACGCCGAGCACCTGCTCGCCGTTCCACTCGCCCTTGCAGACGATGCCGTAGTCCGGAATGGAGGTGGCGTCGGAACCGGCGAACGGACCGGTCAGGCCGAAGCAGGGCACTTCGCGGCCATCGGCCAGGCGCGGCAGGTACTGGTCCTTCTGTTCCTGGGTGCCGTAATGCACCAGCAGTTCACCCGGGCCCAGCGAGTTGGGCACGCCGACGGTCGAGCTGACCACCGAGGACACCGAGGCCAGCTTCTGGATCACCTTGTGGTGGGCCAGCGCAGAGAAGCCCAGGCCGCCATATTCCTTCGGGATGATCATGCCGAAGAACTTGTTCTTCTTGATGAAGGCCCACAGTTCCGGCGGCAGGTCCGCATGGACGTGGGTGATTTCCCAGTCGTTGACCATCGTGCACAGCTCTTCGACCGGGCCATCGAGGAAGGCCTGTTCTTCGGCGGTCAGCTGCGGCTTTGGGTAGTTGAGCAGGATGTTCCAGTCCGGATCACCGGTGAACAGTTCGCCCTCGAAGCCAACCGAGCCGGTTTCCAGCGCGATGCGCTCGGTCTGCGACAGTGGCGGCAGCACCTTGCGGAACACCTTCATCATCGGGCCGGTCAGCAGCGGCTTGCGGATGAACGGCAGCAGCAGCGGCACGGCGATGACGGCCAACACAGCGGCCGCAATGATCGTGGCGGTCTGGTTGACGTAGGGGATGAACCAGCAGGCGGCCAGCAGCGCCACGCTGATCAGCGTCCAGGTAACCAGCCGCATGCGGTGGTAGGCGACGAACGCGCCTGCCAGCAGCAGGGCGAGGAAGGGAAGAACGATGCTCATGAGCGTGCTCCGGTGACGTGCTCGTTTGTGGCGGACGAAGCTGCAGCATCCGCTGCGGGCAACACGTCCAGATAGTCCAACACAGTTGCGGTAAAGGCGTCGTTGTCATCGCCGGCGACCATGTGCGTGGCCTGCGGCAGCTGTACATGGCGCGCGTGCGGCGCCAACGCCAGGAATTCGGCCACGGTCTGTGGCGTGACCAGGTCGCTGCGGCCGCCGCTGACCAGCAGCAGCGGGCACTTCACCTGGCGTGCGGCCTCGGCCAGCGCATCCTGGTGCTGCTCGCTGTCGCGGGCCAGTTCGGCCACCAGACGCGGGTCCCAGTGCCAACGCCAGCGGCCGTGGCCGTCCTCGCGCAGCAGTGCGCGCAGCGACTGCTCGGATTTGCGCGGACGGTGCGGCATGTAGGCCGAGATCACGTCGGCGGCCTGGGTCAGCGAGGCGAAGCCGTCAGGATGGGCGGTCATGAAGGCCAGGATGCGTTCGACACCGGCGGTATCCCAGCGCGGGGTGATGTCGACCAGGACCATCGCCGAGAACAGGCCAGGCCAGCGCGATTCGGCCAGCAGGCCGAACAGGCCGCCCATCGAGGCCGCGACCAGCACCGGCGGGCGCGGTTGCTCGCCGGCCAGCACGATCAGATCATCGGCGAACTGTTCGCCGTGATACGGCAGGTCGGCGGCATTCCAGTCCGAGTCGCCGTGGCCGCGCGCATCGTAGGCCAGGGTCTGCAGACCCGCCGCGGACAACGCGCGGGCGGTGGCGATCCAGGCATGACGGGTCTGGCCGAAGCCATGTGCGAAAAGCACCCGGCCGCGTCGGCCATGGTCGCTGGCGGTCGCTGCAAGGCGCGCGCCATGGGCAGCCTCCAGGCGCAGATCATGGAACGCAGCGGGAGTAGGGGACGTAACCATACTTGCTAGTATGGATCGCTTGGGTGGGAAGTCAATACTGCATCGTATGGTGCAGTGCGACAGGCCTGCAGGAGAGCCCTTTGAAGGTTTCGCCCGCAACGGCGTACTGCAACGAACCCCGGCGTATGGTTAAATCAGCCCATGAATCAACCTGACGCTTCCGCCGGCGAACCGCGCGCCGGCCGCAACAGCCGCCTGAGTGCCGAAGACTGGGCCCAGGCGGCCCTCGACCTGATTGCTGAACAAGGCGTAGGCGCCGTTGCGGTGGAACCGCTGGCGCGGCGACTCGGCGTGACCAAGGGCAGTTTCTATTGGCATTTCCCCTCGCGTGACGCCTTGCTGCAGGCCGCGCTGGAACGCTGGGAACTGTTCGAACAGGAACAGGTGTTCGGCAGTCTGGAAGACGTACCGGACCCGCGTGTGCGGCTGCGCCAGCTGTTCCAGATGGTGGCGCATGAAGTGCAGCCGCACATCATCTACAGCGAGCTGCTGAAGGCGCTGGACCACCCGATGGTGCGCCCGGTGATCGACCGGGTGTCGCAGCGCCGCCTCGACTATCTGATCGCCTCGTTCCGCCAGGCCGGGCTCAGCTCGACCGATGCGCGCCACCGTGCACGCCTCGCCTACGCCGCCTATGTCGGCTTCCTGCAGTTGTCGCTGCAGTTGCAGCAACCCAAGCAGGCGCGCGAGGATTTCGAAGCCTACGTCGAGCACCTGATCGAGACGCT